>DAOWOC010000147.1 GCA_030642225.1 Deltaproteobacteria bacterium | reverse complement strand
GGATAGTAACGGTCATCTCCAGTATAAGTTTCATGAAAGTTCCAAACTATCTCCTGGGCAGTTTTTGGATTTGGGAAAGGGCATCCCGCCACATAATTCAACAGCCCTCCATCAGGTCCGACCTTGCATTGCCCATCATATCTTTTCGTGGCATCCAAATACTGTTTAATGGGAACAAAGTCGGAAACAGTCGGCACAACATTAAAGGATAAACCCCACTCCTTGACTCTTGTGTAAAGAGTAGGGGGCAGCAGGTGCTTTACTTCTTCAACGTTTTCCTTATTTACTACCATTAATACTTTTGGCTCTTTCGCATAAACAGGCGAAGAGTAAATAAATTGACTAAGAAAACAACATAAGGCTAAAAATAGAGTTCCCATTACTGATATTTTAAATTTCATCATGTTCTATCCCCCATTCAATCTTTTGCTCATATGTTTACATAAAATTTTGTATGATTAAGGTGCTTTTTTTATACAGCAGTATTTCAGTATGCCTACCATGCAAAGCTCAACCATGCATATATATCATCATTATCGCGCATTCCTCCAAAATAGGCCTGCTGTTTGTCATTTGATAAAAGAATATTTGCTCCCACTCCAAACCGTATGTAGTCACCATAAACAAATTCCACCTGGGGCTGTGCCCAGCCTTCTCCGCTGGCATCATACATCATGAATATCTGCGGCAGTACAGTGTCATTTCTGAAACCTGTGTTAACCAAAAAAGTAAACAGAGTCTGTACGTCATCATTGCTCATATCCATGGTTGTCATATCATCATCAAAATTTAATATATATTTTTGAAATACTTGTCCGCTGATAAAAAATGATCTTGCGCGGTTGAGAAAAGGAAACATTGTCGGTCTGTCAAACCCGAGCATATATGCAAATGTGTCTTTATAATAATTTTTAATGGTTTGAGGCGGGGCCATACCCATAAATGAAAGGAGCGCATTTTCCGGAAAGGGATTTCTTGGCAGAAAAGGTTCATCCTTTGTATAAACGCATTCACCTCTGAACACTGCTTTGGTTGTACTTTCATACACATTAAAAGTTGCTCCAATTTTATTTACCCATTTGTACTGAAACATTTCATCCTGATAGTCATACAGATTGCCTCCCCCAACTCCTGTGAGAAATTTAATAAACCAGTCTTCCTCAAATACAGGGCTGTCATTACGGCAGTAAAAATCGAATATGGAAACATCAAATCCGCCATATCTTGCACTGATTTTCATACCAAGTTCGCTGTTTTTAATGGAATTATCAGGGACTGAATCTTCCATTGACTCCATAAAAAATTGCAACGTTCCTGTTTGATTGTTTGTAGCTCCTGAAATAACTCCTGGAAACATAACGTCCATTCCGGGAGCGAGCCCCTTATCTATCCCTTTATGAAAATACTGGTTAAAAAAGCCCGTGGACCAGTTGGCGCCTGTGGGAGCAAGTTTATTAGGCTGAAATCCTGTATTAAATGCTCCTGGAAGCCAAACAAACTCGACGGTATATTCATTTCCCGTAGGAAGGCCATACATAATATCTATGCCCCACAGGGGGATACGAATATCTTCCCAGCTTGGGAAAAAATAATGCCAGGAATAATCAAGCGGGTTGATAATATCAGCCATGCGGAATCCGTCGGATTCCCCCCAGACAATCTGCTGTTTTCCGATACGAAAAACCCAGTTTCCAGGAGTAAGATTAACGTAAATTTCTCTTAACTCTTGGTCTCTTTCATAACCATCAATTTCTTTGCCTGACCCCGCATCAATCATGTTTTGTTCAAAGTCTCTGTTGATTTCCAAAGCAGCATCGTAAAAACCGCGCCATATTCCAAATACGTCCAGATTTTTCGTCATGCTCCAGTTGACTTCAATCTGTAGAGTGTTTCTGCAAAGATAATAATCACCTGACTCGAAACCTTGCGCTTCGGTGGTTGTCACTCCGTCGCTGGTTGATACCAGAACATCCTTTCCATGCAGTTGCTTCTGTCCGTCACTAAGCCTCACAGCCGAGTCATTTCGGATAAAGCCGGTAATATCTAATTTTCCATTCAGAGCTTCAAAACCAAAGGCGTTTTGAGTAAATAAAAGAAAAATTATAACAAACGGTATAAGAAACAGTCTTGACTTTTTATACATCTTTCCTCCCCCCTTTTTTTATTATTTTTGAGCGAATCCTTAACAACCATGAGTTTATAAAAAGAATTATAGATATCCCCATATGAGCTGATACTCTTTTTACCTATGTATTATTAGAGATGGTATCAAGCCATGTGAGGAGTACTATAGATTCCTTGTTTTTACCCTGATGCCATGGCAATATTAGATTTTTTTTTGAAACGAGTTTGTCCCGTGATAAATTTTGGCTTTACTATCAGGACAAGGGCCGGCAGTAGAACAAGTGTTCCAATAAGATGAAAAAAGGTTACCATAGTTAAAAGAAGACCCATGTCTGCCTGAAATTTAAGCTCTGAAAATGCCCAGAATACAACCCCAAGAGCAACAGTTAAAGCGGTAAAGGTAATAGCTTTGCCTGTTGTGACTATTGTAATAAAAAAAGCAGACTGCAAGTCTTTTGTTTCATTGTATTCTTCACGCATTCTGCTTAAAAAATAGATTCCGTAATCAACGCCGATTCCTACGGCAATCGTTGCCACAGGCAGGGTGTTGATGCCCAGGCCTATATCTTTTAAACCCATATATGCAAATACCAGGTAGTTTGCCACTGCCAGAGGAATTGCCAGCAGCAGCCCGGCAACAACAGAACGGTAAGCGATACTGCAAAGTATTATGGAAACAGCAAAAGTCATAACAAGTAACTGCACCTGGGCCTTAAAGATTTCATCATTGGCTGCTGCAAGAGTCCCGACTACTCCTGCAGCCATAGAGAATTTTGCTCCATTTACAGGATTTGCGTCAATAAAAGCTTTGCTGGATTCCATTGCTTCCCTGAGTGTGTCTCCCTTATGGCCTTTGAAGTATGCTGTTATACTGGTTGATCTGTTATCATAGGTGCAGTATGCATTCAGATCACCAGGATCGGTTCCGCTCATATACATATAAAAAACTTCACCTATTTCTCTTTCAGATAAAGGTATAATATTCCATTTTGGATGTCCCTCGTGAAGATTTATATTTGTTTTTTTAATCAAATCCACGATTGACAAGGAACCGCCGACAGTTTTCAGCTTTCCGATATGTCTCTGGAAAGATTCCATGGCATGAAGAAATTCATACTCATATAAGGCATCCTCTTTTTCGCCTTCCAGTACAATGAGCATGGGGTTTAGCCCTTGAAATGTCTTGTTTATTGATTGGGCATCAATGTTATAGGGGGAACCGGGCCATAGAATAGGGCTGCCTGGATTTGCATCTCCCACCTTTAACTGCTTGGCATAGATGAAACCAAATGTTGTAAAAATAACAGCAAGAGATACAACCACCCATTTTTTATTTCCCCTGTTTATCATAGCTGTTTTTTTGAGCAGCCTGTAAAATATTCCTTCCTCGTTTTTTTTTTCGGTTTTGGCAAATGCAGGAAAAAATATCAGAATTAAGGGGTTCATAAGCAAAACTGTAAATATAGTGGTTAATGCCCAGAATGAACTGATAATACCTAATTTCTGCAGCATTGGTATAGGTATCAGGGCAAGAACCGCTATCCCTGCGGCATCTGTTAATATCCCTGTCAAACCAGGCAAAAACAGGGCTTTTATTGTGCTGTGGGCAGCCACCGTAACATTATTGTCGATCCGGTACTCTTCAATAAACCTTTCATTAAACTGTACCGAGTGGCTCACTGTTCTGGCTGTTATTAAAAGTGGAACAACAAGAGCCAGAGGATCAAGATTATAGCCTAACAGTCCAACAAGCCCAAGACCCCATATCCCGCTCAACAATGCGGAAATTAAGGGCAAAATTACCATTTGAAGATTTCTGGTATAGACGTAGAGTAAAATCACAACAGCTGCAAATGTGATGCAAAATATGAATTTTGTCTGCCCGAGATAACTGTAAATATAACCGCGAATCATGGTTCCGCCTGCAATGGCAACGTCAGTATTATCATCCTTGACTGAATTGCAGATTTTTTTTATTTTTTTTAATATATCATGATAATCCAAAGGCCTGTCTTCATAAAATTGTATGGAAATCAGGGCTGATTTTGAATCCGGAGATACCAGAGAACCATAAATCATATCATTGGTATAGACAGCCTTTTTTAAATACTCTAACTTTTCCTTTGTCTTTGGGATGATTGGCCCTATTAAAGGTTTAATCTCAAGT
>DAOWOC010000030.1 GCA_030642225.1 Deltaproteobacteria bacterium | reverse complement strand
GAACAATAGTTGCCGGCATATTAACCTATCTTTATTTTTACAGAAAGGAAAAGCAAGGCCATGAAATATAAAAGGTTGACGATTTATTTACTGGTCATATTTTTTTTGTTCCCGTTTTTGCTTTATGCCCATGGTGTAAGGGGAAAGATAGACTGCGGAGGTTTTGTGGTTACCGCTGAATACGACAGCGGAGAACCTATGAGCTATGCCAGGGTAAAGATTTCGGCCCCTGCTGCAAAATTAACCTTTCAATCCGGAAGGACAGACAGAAACGGCCGGTCTTGTTTCTTCCCGGATACGCCTGGAGAATGGAAAGTGGTGGTGGATGATGAGATGGGACACAGAGTGGAGGTGCCTGTTACTGTGAATGAGGCGATGAAATTAAAAACAGATGAACAGGCAGGCAGCTCTTTGTCAAAATATGAAAAGGCCCTTATGGGTATTTGTATTATTTTTGGAATTTCCGGGATATTGTTTTTGTGGAGGGAAAAAAGGGAGAGTTATAAGCAAACCTGATAAAGATTTTTGTTTCCTGGAATAATTGGGCTGGCAGCCCGGCATAAAGCTTGAACAGGGGCTTGTAAAGACAATAGATTATTTCAGATATGAGGTCTCAATTTATCACAGGAGGTCTTATGGCTATTTGTCCAAAATGCAGTTTTGAAAAATGTATGAAAGATGGCATTGTAAAAGGAAAATAATGCTATTGTTATAAATTTTGTAATTTCAGACACACCAATATTTTAAAATATCTTATAAAAAAGTATCATCTACACAAAGTGATTTGCCGGAATTAGGTAGTCAGATAGTTGTATCTGTAATATTATCAGGAAAACGATGTTTAAATGTTCGTCAAATCAAATTTCTTAATAAACGTTTTCATATATCACTATCGATTTTTTTATAAAGTTGGCTGTACAATAATTGGATGAATAAGGAGAAATAGATGGAACCATTAAAAATTGTTGTCAGGTATCAGGATGGAAAGATTATTAAAGGTGTTACATCCAATTTTAATCAGAATCGACCTATATTTCATATTAAATCCAATGATCAGGATGCTGCCGCAAAGCCGATTGAAATCAATATCCAGGATTTAAAAGCAATTTTTTTTGTTAAGGACTTTGATGGTAATTCTTCTTATGAAGAACGTAACGAATTCATAGAAGGTGAAAGGCCGCAGGGGAGAAAAATTGAAGTCAGATTTAATGATGGTGAGGTTATTGTTGGTTCAACGGTTGGCTTTGACCCGAAAAGAAAAGGTTTTTTTGTTTTTCCGGTGGATAATCAATGTAATAATATGAGAATTTTTATTATTTCAGAAGCTGTCAAAGAGGCTAAATTTATTTAATTCTATTTTATGGATTTTTATGAAAAATATAATTATAGATTTTCATGTCCATGTATGTCCACCTGAAATAAGAGAAAACAGGGAATCTTTTTTGGATGGCGAACCTGAGTTTGCCGTTATTTACAAGGATAAAAATGCAAGGCTTGCAGGGGTGTCTGATCTTATTGCCAGGATGGACAAGGACAATGTTGATATGTCTGTTATCTTTGGTTTCCCATGGAATAATAAAGAGTATTACAGGCTGAACAATGATTATGTCTTAGATGCTGCCAAACGTTATCCAAACCGTTTAATCCCTTTTTGCTGTTTAAATGTTGATCATCCAAAAGCAATTTTTGAAATCAAAAGATGTATCAACCTTGGAGCAAGAGGTGTTGGCGAACTTGCTTTTTATTCAAATGGATTGGACCATGATGCACAGGATGCGTTAGAGCCTGTTGTAAATATTTGCCATGAGGCTAATCTGCCAGTTTTATTGCACACAAATGAGCCTATAGGCCATAAATATCCAGGCAAAAGCCCGATGACGCTTGTACAACTTTATGAATTATTGAAAAGATATAATAATACAAACTGGATACTTGCTCATCTTGGCGGAGGGATTCCTTTTTACGGTTTTCTTAAAAAGGAGTTAAGTAAAATAATGGCAAATTGCTGGTTTGACACAGCGGCAATCCCGTATCTGTACCATCCTGCCGTGTTAAAGGCCATGAAAGATGCTGTGGGGATAGATAAAATATTATTCGGGTCTGATTATCCACTCCTGCCTCCATCACGTTATAAAAATGAATTTATGAAATCAGGCCTAACTCATGAAGAAATTAATGCAATACTTGGAGCAAATGCCAGAAATCTTCTTTTGTAACAATAAATCTTCTTTTATATTATCCTGATTTGAATCTTTTAATTAAAAAAGTCTGTACAGATAATTTAAGATATATTAAATAATATTAGAAATCTATTCATACATCATTATTTGCGCTTATTTAACATTAAAAGTATTGCCTGAAATCGGCAATACTTATTTTTACGGGAGAATTTTAATGAAAACTAATGTAGGTATTAATGGTTTTGGCAGGATTGGCAGACAGGTACTAAGGTCTTTTTTTGAACGATATCCAGATGAAATCAATGTGGCAGCTATAAATGACCTGTCTGATATTAAAACAAATGCACATCTTTTTAAATACGATTCTGTTTTTGGGAAATACAAAGGTACGGTTGAGGTAAAAGGGAGTGATATTTCAATAGATGATAAACTTATAAAAAATTTTGCTGAAAAAGATCCTTCAAATATCCCATGGAAAGATATGGGCGTTGACATTGTTATTGAATCAACCGGGATATTCAGAACAGGTCCGACAGCGAGTGCGCATCTAAAGGGAGGGGCAAAAAAAGTAATTATTTCAGCTCCTGCAAAAGAGGTTGATTTAACTGTTGTTATGGGTGTTAATCATGATATTTATGATGCGAAAAAACATACAATTATATCCAACGCCTCATGCACTACTAACTGTCTTGCGCCTGCCGCAAAGGTCGTACACGAAAAATTTGGTATTGTAAAGGCGTTGATGACAACTGTTCATTCCTATACAAATGATCAGCGTTTACTTGATTTTCCACATAAAGATCTCAGAAGGGCAAGGGCTGCGGCCTTGAATATTATCCCGACAACAACAGGGGCAGCAAAGGCTGTCTCCTTGGTAATTCCAAGCCTTGAGGGAAAATTTGATGGCTATTCTCTCCGCGTCCCAACCCCCACAGTCTCTGTAGTTGATTTTGTAGCTGAACTTGAAAAGAATACAACAACAGAGGAATTAAGAGATGTCTTAAAAAAAGAGGCAAACGGGGCGTTGAAAGGGATAATGAACTATGTTGAAGAACCTGTTGTCTCAATGGATTTTAAAGGAGACTCACACTCTTCAAGTATTGATGCAGAGTTCACAATTATTATTGGCGGGAACATGGCCAAGGTTGTTACATGGTATGATAATGAGTGGGGTTATGCATGCAGGCTTACTGATTTAACCAAGCATATAATTGATCAGGGGATATGATAAAAGAAATTATGGACAGGATAATCATGTATTGAGTTTTTTAAATTATAATATCAACATTTCGTAATAGACCCTAACTATATAAAAGCCGTAAACATATAATTGCTTACGGCTTTTATATTTTTTTTATTATCAAAATTTATACTCAATACCTAATATAGGCCCCTCAACAATACTTCTTCTGCCTTTCCAGTATTTGTTACCATCTGAACCCCATAGTTTTTTATCGAACCATAATTTTTCTGTTCTGATGTTCTGATAGCCGGTATAAATAAGTATTTGATCTGTGATGTTAAAACCAATACTCAAATTAACCTCAAACAATCTGTCCCCAACAAGGGTATGGTAAAATAATCCCTTTAAGACAAGCCAGTCTAATGCAGAAGGTGTGTATTCCATTAAAATACCCGGGGTTAAGGCTGATACATAGCTATCAACCCCATCGTTTTTGCCAAGGAAAAGCCTGGCGCCCACTCCAACCCTTAAATCATTAAAATTGATTTTATTATGAAATACATCTAGTCCGCAAGAACCTGAGTTATTATGCCTTGTATGAATAAATCGGCCGTTTAACTCTATATTTCCAAAGTCACCTTCATGAACAACTGTATTGCCATAAACCTGGACAGTATAATTACTAGAACTTTCCTGATTAATTAATAGTCCTGCGGAATCTGCAAATACTTCAATGCTTAAAGAAAATATTATAAACAATATACAAATAATACGAAAAAACATGACTCCTCCTTTTTGTAAAAGAGGACAGTGTTATGCTCAAAATTTGAACTCAAGCCCAACACGCACCCCTTCGCTTATGGTTTCCTTGCCTCTTAAATCTATATCAGCCCTTATATTATAATATCCAATATGGAGCATTACCGGTGGTATAAAATAAAAACCAGCTTTAAATGAGGTTTCGAACATTTTTTCAGTTTCATTAAAACTGACAACCTTTGGCGCATAATAAAAATTCATGGATAATACCAGTATATCAAAAATCGGGGGTCTGTACATCGCTCCACCGCCAACACCAATGGCATATAAATTATCAGTGCCTGCCCTGGCAGTATAAAATTTACCCCCTACACAAATCAATAATCCTTCAATAAAATCAATATTACCAAAGATGTCACCACCTACTGAACCGAGCTGATTATCATTAGTATATAAAAAACGGCCATTCACAGCAATATAACCGTAAACATCCTCAATAACAGCCACGTTTGTAGTGATTTGAGCGCTTTCATCATTTACAGATACATCAATTGATGATGTCTCAGCATAAGCATTTATATTAAAAAAGATACATAAAATCAGAAAAAGTATCAGCCGTAACATCAGAAGAATTCCTTTAAGTTATATATTATGAGATTAATTCCAGTTGAATTTGACAAGTTGAATAATGCCGGGTTCTGTAATAATATTTTCAAGATCAGTATCTAAGTTGAGTGGTGTAGCAAGAATTTGTTTATCATTGTTTGTAATAAGAATACCTGTAATATCTATATATATCTCATTACCATTTGTTTTGCCAAGGATTTTTATCCTTGGATTTATATTAATGCTGTAATCTAATAATATAGCAGTCTGTTCAATCATATCCCATGGTGCCATATCATTTGTTATACTAAGTATTTTAAATCCATACTTAGATAAAATTCCAATAAGCTCATGGGGCAGGGTGCCAAAATTAATTATATATTCCTGCCCCTTTGTTTTCAAAAGTATGTCAGCAACAAGATAAAGAGGTTTACTGTCGCCTTTCATTAAAACAGGTATGGAAACATGTCTTGCAAATGCAATATCACAGGCTCTTAATATTGCTGCAACAAGTGGCAGTCCTGATGAAACAGCAGGCTTGATATTATGTAAAACCTTTATATCTGAAACTGAATTGTGATCAAAGATTTTTACGGGTATTAAAATACCCTGATCCATAACATCCAATGCCAATATATCTTTTGTTTTAAGTAATCTCAGTATGGATGGGCTTGTTCTCTCTTGTGGATCAGTTATAAAAAAGAGGATTGCTACCTTTCCATTATAACCATAAGAAGCGTCTCTTGAAATAATATAGTCCGCTTTTATGTCAAGGGTTAAACTTCCTTTTTTTATTAAGGGCTCGTTTGGAACACCTGCCTGCATGGAGGCAGTATTAAAAATTTTATCAAGCGTCAATTTTATATTATTATTGGAATTAACATCTATAACCTTATATGTTGACCATTTTTCATTTATTTGTCTGCGAATATCAGGGGTTAATTGATGATTTTTATCCAATATAATCTTCACACCATTAGGCATTGAAATAAGCGGGGATTTTGAGGCATTTATCTCAATAACAGTTTCATCCAAAGGAAGGGTTGTTGTGCCGGTTGTTTTTGTGCGGAAACCAGCGCTTTTTAAAATTTTTAAGACTGACTCAATAATAATTCCTGAATCATTGTCTTTAATTTCCGATTCATTTGTTTCATCTAAATCCGTTATTATATCTTCCTTATTATCCTTTTCTGTTATTATATCTTCAGATTTATTTTCATCCAATACAATTTCTTCTTTGATAGTATCATTATTTTTTAAAAAATTTTCCTGCTCCAGAATACTTTTTATACTGTTTTCTTTTTCAAGAGGCGTGATTTTGTCTGAATTACCGGCAAGGGATTGATTTATTCTTGCGAGAATTATTGGGTCATTGTCAGCGCCGAGACACGGTATTATTATTTTTTTACCGGCAATTAACATATCGGGGTCTTTGATTTCAGGATTCAGTTTCATGAAAAGTGCAATATATTTATTGAATATCATTTTTTTAGTCATGCCGCGGCTTTTAAGTAAATCATAAAGCGTATCCCCACTCTTTATAGTATGATTTATGAGCAGCTCCTCCCCTTTGAGGGGTCTTGATACTTCATTGACTGCTTTGCTAAATTTATTTTGTACAACAGGGATAAATATTTTTTGTCCCGGGTAGATCAAATCCTTGTTTTTTAGCCATTTATTACCATCCCGAACAATTCCTTCCTGTTGTAATAATTTATCTGTAGAGCTAAAACCTTTTTCTCTTAAAATTTTCCAGATATACTCTCCAGGCTGTACCGTGTGTTCTTCAAATAGAATATCTTTGCCCTTTATATCTTTTTTAACCATTTTTTTTTCAAACACAAGTTGCGTATAGTCTTCTCTTGCATGGATACAGGATGTGTCTAATGATATCAGGAGTATCAGGCATGTAAATATCAGACTAACAAAAAAAAATTGGTTTGAATGTGGGAGATCATAACTCATAATATACTCCAGGCACCTTTTAAATTTAAGTAATAATTTGAAGTTAAGTAACAAAAAATTATTATGTTTTTTCCAAGTCTTTTCTTTACATTTTTATACTCAATTTGTTAAAAAACTTATAATCTTTTAGAATAACTTATAATGAAAGTTAAATCAATATAAGTGCTGTATCTTTATGTTGATTTAAAGCAAATTACGCATTCAGGATTGATTTTGTGTATATAAAAAAATTAGAATTATCCGGTTTTAAAACCTTTCAACAAAAAACAGTAATTAACTTCCCACTTGGAATTTCCTCTGTTGTAGGTCCTAACGGGTGTGGCAAAAGTAATATTATTGATGCTATCCGTTGGGTAATGGGAGAACAGAATCCCCGTATGCTTCGCGGTCAATCAATGGATGATATAATATTTAATGGTGGTGAAAAATATAAATCGCAAGGCATGGCTGAGGTTAATCTCCTTTTAAACAATGAAAATAGCTGTTCTTCCGTATTATTTAAAGATATTCCGGAAATCAGGATTACAAGAAGGCTTTTTCGTTCAGGTGAAAGCCAGTATCTGATAAACAAACGGCCCTGCCGTATGAAGGATATAACCATCCTTTTTATGGATAGCGGTGGGAGCCATCGTGCCCACAATATTATTGAACAGGGCAAGATTATGCAGATGGTAGAGGCCAAGCCCGAAGAACGCAGGATATTCATAGAAGAGGCTGCGGGTATAGCTAAATTTAAATTTAAAAAGAAAGAGTCATTATCTCAGCTTGCAAAGGCCAATGAAAATTTATCACGACTAAATGATCTTATTTTTGAAGTGGAGCGGATATTTAAGGGATTGGCACGGCAGGCCAATAAGGCAAAAAAACATAGTAAACTTTTAAATGAATCAATTGAGCTTGATCAAAAAATAGCTGTTTATAGTCTCCATAATCTCAAGGTTGAGGAAAAAACATTTAAAGATGCATTGTCTAATCTTAATGAGGATATTGAAAAAAATAACAGTTTATTGAGGCAATATGAACTTATAAAACAAAAAATTGAGATGGAGATGCTTGAAAATCAGGGGATGTTTCAGACCGCCCAGGAAAATTTGTTTAAGTGTCAGACAGAACTCGAAACAATGAAGACCAATGTTGAGCATAGTAATCAGGAGATATACAGGCTCAAGAAAAACAGACCTGAGATTGAAGAAAAATTAATAAGGGAAAAAGATAAGATCGAAAAATCAAAAGTTCGTTTTTTATTAGTAAGTGACAGGATCGATAATCGCGTTTTGAATATTAAAAATTTGGAAAAACAAATTAAAATAACCTCAGATAAAGCAGAATCCTTAAAAATAGAATTTACATCCCTTCAGGATGAGATTGATGAAAAAAAAGCTGACATAGTTGATTCGCTTTCAAAATCAGCAAATCATAAGAACGAGATACTTCAACTCAACCGTGAACTGGAAAAATTAAATAATAATTTTAAAAGATTATCAGAAGAGATAAAACATGGGAGCCAGCGCTCAGATATCATAAAAAATGACTTATATAAATTATCCGGAGCAGTTGACAGGAATCAATCT
>DAOWOC010000062.1 GCA_030642225.1 Deltaproteobacteria bacterium | reverse complement strand
TTTATACAGATAACATAAGTGACGGGCTTATAATATCAGATCATATTATAATAGTTGATGGAGACGGCGGATTAACCCCTGCTGAAAAGTTATCCGGAACAAAGTATGAGGCCAATTATACACTCTATGACGGACTCTATTATAATACAGCCTTAAATGAGTGGGAGGGCACGCTTAATCTTGAAACATTTTTTAATGATTATTATGTATATGTGCCCGGTAATGCTGCTTTTTATATAGATAACTTTTTTCTTGACCTTGAGTTTTCATATCAAACACCTTTAATGTATGTTAATAACACTACGCTTGAGCTTGATGACCTGAGCCTCGTAGTAAAAGATCTTTCATTGGGAGCCATTGCCCTTGGTTCTGTTGGATATGATACTGTAACCAGTAGTTTTATACATAATAAAGGCCCCGGTGTAGGCGCTCTTGATATTGGTAATATGTCTCTTGGGATTGCGGCGAGTCTTAGGGGAAGATAGGGCGTTTGATAAAAATAGTTTACGGTTGTCAGTTCACAGCTTACAGTTTTTTCAACCGTAAACCGATAACCGTAAACCGTTTTTTTTAAAGGATGGTTTCAAAAATGAAATATAAAATAATCATACTTATCCTTTTTGTCTTTATAATTGCTTCTTCCTTATCCATGGCCGGAATGAAGATTATTGAAGAAAAAGAGCTTGCTGGTATCAGCGGCAGGTCAGGCCTGGATATTGTGATTGATCTTGGCGCATCAATTAATGATTTCAGATTTTCCGACACAGGCTATATTGAATTCGGCGGTATTGTAATAGATGACGGGGCTGGTGGCAGTGCCTCCCTTGGAACAATGGCCGATCCGTTTCTGTTTGATATAGTGAGCCAGGATCCTGATTCTGGTTTGGCCGCTAATAATGGTTACTGGACATGGGATAGCAGCTGGACACTTTTTGGCGGCTGGGATTATGATTGGGACTGGACCCCTGGTTCTGCTATATATTCCGAGGCCATAGGGCCATATCTTGCACTGGAATTTCCTGATAATCCGGCAAATATTGATCCAGTTACAATTAAAATTAATACCCTTAATTTTAATGGCAGATATATTGGCTCCCAGGTTGATACCTCTGCAACCGCTGCTGACGCCTTAACTGATCTTGAGATAAGCGGATTTCAGTTAAATTATCTTAATGATTCCACACAATCACATCTTTATATTGCAGCAGGTCATTATAGTAATCCCCAATTGACATACAATAGTAACTCCGGCGATTATACCGATGCTGATTATGAGGGTGGAATTAATATTGATGAGGACGATGGCAATTATCCGGGAGATCCTGTCCCTGACACTGATGGTTCCCATGATATGGCATCTACAGGTCATTCGGAGTTGATCCCTGATCATATTCTAAACTTTGGTACCGTTGTTGAGGGTATATTCATTGATCTTGCCCTTCAGGCTAAAATTGATGCGCTTATGTATGTATATAATCCTTATTCAGGAACGCCTGACAGTTATTTGGAGCTGACAAATGTCCATCTTTTTGGCAATTTCGCAACTCCGGTTGATTACTCTTCTAATAATGCTGCAGCCTGGCCTGCAATGCAAGGGGCACTGAGTCTCGGCCAGTTTCCGAATGATCCTATGACCCTAAGTATTTCAGCAGCAGGTCTTATGACCATAGTCCTTCCTGTCAAGGGAAGTATCAGGGTTGAAAATGTAAGTTTTACGTATGAAGGAGTCAGTAATGATGGAGCAGCGGCAAATCATCCTGATGTAAATGTTTTAGGTCCTGTTATGGTTGATTTGATTGATGCCACTGGCGTGAGTGCCACTGGCCATGCCAGGTATATCAAGATTGAACTCCCTGTTGATCCGGCGGGGGGATGGCTTACACATGCAAATACAACAATTTATTAAAAAGCTTATTTGATTATATTTTTTTGTGGTTTTGTATTAAAAAATTTAATAGTTAAAATAAAATATTATATATTAAAAAAATGAAACATAAATTTCAGATAAAAGCAGTTTTAGAATTTAAGTTTCTTGTTTGAATTTTGCTAACCGTTCACGGTTTAAGGTTATCGGTTCACGGTTGAAAAAAACAGAAGGTAAAGGAGAATTATGGGATCCTCTGAAAAAATTGTGAACCGACAACCGTGAACGGTTACGAATTTTGTTTATTGGAATTTATTAAAAATTGTTGGATTTTCAAATAATTGGGCGTCATAATACTTGAGCAGGCATTTGAGGAATGAAATTCAGCGAATTAATCAAAGTACTTGAAAGTATGGATTCAGGATAATAAAAGAAAAAGGTTCAATAAGATACTATGAAAAACCCGGACGGGATAATTTGATTAGAGTTGATTATCATGGTTCCAGGGAGATACCGACAGGTACCTGCCATGCCATATTGAAAGCAGCAGGTATAAAAAGAAAAGAATAGGAGGTATAAATGATTGATTTAGAATATTCATTAATAATCGAAGCAACGGAAGAATTAGATTATTTTGGATTCTATTCTTTAGATTTAGAAGGTTTTTCAGGGATAGGGCATTCTATCGAAGATTGCATCTATAAAGCAAGGTGTGGGATCAAAGAACATGTCAGCTTGCTAAGAGAAAAAGGACTGCCTGTTCCTTTACCTAATCCATATCCCAGAATAATTATTCAAAACGAGAGTGAAGAGAATTTGGCAGTTGCATAGCCTGAAATGACAATGTTTGGGTAAAACTGATTTAAGATTTAAGTTTGAGATTTGTTCTTTTTGAATTTGGAATTTATTTGTAATTTGTTATTTGGAATTTTTAAAACTTTGGTGCTTGTAATTTGTAATTTTATATAAAGAGGTTTTAACAAATGCATGTTATCCTGACATTTATCCTGCTGATTCCCCTTGTGGCCGGATTTTTTTCCATATATGAGCCTCCGAAAAATGAGCTTAATATTGTAATATCCGGTGCTGACGCAACCTTATCGGGCATTGGAAATGAATATATTATGCGTCAGACCCTTACGCCTCTTTCTGTTTACAAGGATGAAAATATCATAAAGCAGATGTATGATTACAGTTGCGGTTCAGGTGCCCTTGCAACCTTGTTAAGATATGATATGGGAGAGTTTCTTGGCGAGCGTCAGGTCATAAACGGTCTTATAAAATATGGTGATACTGAAAAGATAATCGAGCGCAAGGGATTCTCGCTTCTTGACATGAAAAAATATGTCCATGCCCTTGGGTATGAGGCAGAAGGATATAAGGCAGAGATTAGTGATCTTATTGAATTTAACAAGCCGTGTATTGTTCCGATAAAACTCAGGGGCAACTATCATTTTGTCGTATTAAGGGGTGTTTATGGTGATCATATTTTTATTGCGGATCCGTCCCAGGGTAATATATCATTCACAATAAACAGGTTTACAAATATATGGCATAAAAATATACTTTTTATAGTATTTCCCAAGGGCGGCAAGGGGCTTGGCAGACTTGCGCTTTCTGACGAAGATTTGAGAATTGTTGATTCGGATACTCTAAGGCATGTTATTTTCAGCAATGTTCCACACCTTGTCCCATTTGAACAGTCGTTTAGAGATTCATTGGGTAAAACCTTAAATTATAAAGGTAATTGATAAAAAAGGGGAGAATAATAAACGTGAAAAAGGAAATAATCTGTTTTTTTTGCATTAGTCTTTTGCTGGTATTTTTTATCGTATCAGTATCAAGTGCTCAGAATTATGCAAATGATGAAGACCTTGAAAAAAGGATTGAGTTTCTTGAAGATCGCTTAAAGAAATTTGAAGATGAAATGGAGGCAAGAAAGGCCCTGAGCCCTGATGAAGAAGAGGAAATAAAAAAGACCGAGGAGGCCCTTAAGGCTGCCCAGGGTGATTATGTCCTTTTGAAAAAGGATAAGCTTGAACTTGATTATGGTTTTTCATATTCCTATAATTCACTTGATACTATTACTGATAATGATTCTTTTACATTTATTTATGATAAGACCATTAATGACTATAATCAGGATTTGCTTTACACAACAAAGGAAGTGCAACATTCCAGGCTACATACAGTTGCTAATACCATTTCAGTGAATTATGGCGTTAGGGATAATATCAATTTTGGGCTGTCATTTCCTTTTATATATAAATATGATAAAACGCTGGACAGGGAACTGAATGATATAGGTGATATCACTCTGTCTTTGCGATGGCAGCCTATAAGGGTCAAGGGAAAACTTCCGAATATTATACTTTATGGAAATTTTAAGACAAAAACAGGCAGGAGCCCGTTTGTGATAGACCTTGATAAAGAGCTTGCAACAGGGTCGGGTTATTATTCAATGTCCGGTGGTATGAGTTTCAGCAAGGCGGTTGACCCTGTCGCAGTCTTTGGCGGGTGCACTTATATTTATGGATTTGAGGTCGACAGTCTGAATCAGCATTTAAATAGCGGAAGAACGCTTGAAAAGGTGGATCCTGGCTCAAGTGTTGGTTTTAACCTGGGTTTTGCTTATGCATTGTCATATGATGTTAGTTTTAATATTCAGTTTCAGCAGGGGTACAGTTTTCAGAGTAATTACTGGATTAATGGGGAAAAGATTTCTTCAACAGAGGGGAATACAGCGTCTTTAAGTGTCGGGACAGGTTTCAGGATAACCCCCAAGACTACATTATCCCTGAACTTTGGATTTGGTCTGACATCCAATACCAATGATTATTTCATATCCATGAGTATCCCTTTTGTATTCTCGGATGTGCTGGCGGATTCGCTGGGAAATATTTTTTAATTCAGGGTTAATGGCTTGTTTTTATTACAATTTTAATCATAATGATTTTTGGTCTTTTTAAGGAAGGTTATTAAATGAAGGTGCGGTTTTGTGCTATTGTGTTTGTCATTGTCATTGGTTGTCTGTTTGTTCCCTGGCAGTCTCAATGCGCAATGCTCCAGCAGCTTGCAATACATCCCAAGTCAATTGCCCTTGCCAATACAGTAACAGCTTATCCTCCGGATATAATGGCCGTGCATTTTAATCCTGCCGGGTTGAGCAAGCTTGAAGGCAATCAGTTTACAATAGGGTTTCTGTACGCTGATTTAAAGGTAATAAATCGTTTTGAGGCTGATCCGAATTTCGGCGGTTTTATGAGTTACTATCATGATGATCCGCTTGCAGGTCAGGAAGGCACGTCCAGCGGCAATATCGCTATCCCGGGATATCGGAACATACCAATGCTGGCAGGGCCTTTTCCCATAGGAATATCAACGCATAAGGAAGATTCTCCCTGGACATTTGCCTATGCCTTATATGCGCCGTTTATAGGAGGTGTTAAACGGGGGGAGAAAGATCCTGGCAGATTTGGAGCAGTAAGCCTTGCACTTGGAAGAATCATCTATGCATCCCCAAGTGTTGCGTATAAGTTTAATGATAAATTTTCTCTTGGACTTTCTATTGGTCTTGGCGCATCCAATGAATCCATTGTCCTTGATGTGCGCGCACCGAATCATCTTGTGGCATTGACAGGAGCGCTTGGCGAGCTTACGGATATTGATATGGATATCCCGATCATCCCCTTTCCACTTTTCGGGGGCGGGATAAAGCCATATGACAGGATAGCTCATCTTAATTTTTATGCCGAGGATTATTTTACACAGTCTTATAATTTAGGACTTATGTGGGAGCCTTCGGATTGGTTTACCTTTGGTATTGTGTACCAGAGTGAATCAAAGGCAGAACAGAGTGGGGATTTTGTATTTAAATATGATACAAACTTTCAAAAGGTTATAGAATGGTTTAATACACCTCCTTTACTGAATATCTTTGCAGAGGCTCTTGGCCTCCCGCCTTATCCCGTGTCCAAACAGGAGGGGAGAATGTCGCTTGATTTTACCTATCCACAGAGGGTGCAGGCAGGTATTATGCTACAGCCCTTTGAAAATTTAAAGCTTCTTTGTGATTTTCACTGGGTTGACTGGAAAGTGTGGCAGACAAACCGTATTATTTTTGATCAGGATATTCAGCTTTTGCAGTTCGCACAAATACTCGGCGCTGTTGATAGTACAAGAATCCTTAATTTGCCGCATTATTTGCAATCCAGATGGAATTTGAGCTACGCGCTTGAATATCAGATGTTTGACTGGCTTGCTATACGGTTTGGTTATGAGGACCGTGAATCATCATTTCCAAAAGATTATATTGGTAACACAATCCCGCTTGCTGCCATGACTATTTATGGAGCTGGTTTTGGTATTAAATGGAGTGAACAGACAACGATTGATCTGGCATTTTCCTATATAACGTCAATAACTGAAATTCCTAATAATACAAGTAATTTTTGTAATAGTACCGATATCACTGGATTGCTGTATAACCCGCATGCAGGCCTTGATGTTGAAATAGAACTTAATGTCATGATTTTTTCAGCAGGCATTAATTATAGATGGTAAAGCTAAATGCAAATCATAAATAACAAACACCAAAAGCTAAACGCAAATTCCAAATAACAAGCACCAAATAACAAATAAATTCTAAAAATCAAATTTTAAACAAAAAACTTAAAACTTAAATCTCAAAACTGTTTTTAAATAATATCGGTCAAGATGGC
>DAOWOC010000148.1 GCA_030642225.1 Deltaproteobacteria bacterium | reverse complement strand
TATTATATATGCCAATATTTTTTACAGGATGGCAAAATAGAAACATCTGCCTGTTTTTTTTATAAAGAAAAAAGTTTTTAATTACTGAAATACGTTTTTGATTTATTTATATCATAGTTTTATGCTAATTTCAAAAAAACAGAAAATTATAATGATTTTAAACTTCCGTCTCGTAATTATTAAAAATAATAATCTTTAATTTTTTCAAAATAGTCTTCAATAACAATTCTTATTAAATTTGATTTCTACTATCTGTTTTCTTAATATCCTGTAATTAAACAGGATATATTTTAATAGCAGTATTTAATCAATTAAAGCAGTAAAGGAGAAGATGTATGACAGAAGAAAATTACGGATTATATGGAAAAATGAGTCTTAATGAAGCTGAGGATATCCCGCTTCGCAAAGGAATTATTAGATTTCCATCTACCACGGAAGAACCACCAAACCTTATTGCAAGCCGCTGCAAGTTGTGCGGAGATATTTCCTTTCCGCCCAAGCTGTTGTGTGGCAAGTGTGAAAGCGATGACATGGAGGAACACTTTCTTAATAATCGGGCAACTGTTTACACCTATACTGTAATTTATCAGGGCGGGCTTCCCGGTGTAGATGTACCTTATGCACTTGCTATCGTTAAATTCAGTGATGATGATGAACTTCTTGTTGCAGGACAGATGACCGGTATAGATCCTGAAGATGTCAAAATCGGCATGGAGGTTGAAACGGTTATCGATACTGTTCGTCTCGGCCTTATGGGACTCTTAAGCGGTCATATTCGCAGCGTACTTGGCTATAAATTCAGACCTGTTAAAAACAGCTGAGCAATATTTGGCGATTTTTATCATAAAAATATTATTTTAATATATTATTTAATTTAAAAAATAATCAGGTGAAAAAATGGGTAAAGTAATAGTTGTAGGTGCAGGAATGACCCGATTTGGTAAATATAATGGTGCTGATCTCCCCTGGAAAAATCACGAGGAACTTGGGGTGGAAGCTTGTTTAAGTGCATTGAAACATGCAGGGGTGAATCATCAAAAGATTGAAGCGGCATATTTTGGGCAGACGGTAACAGGGATGATTCAGATAGGTCAACGTGTAACCGACATGCTTGGAATTTCAGGTATACCGATTTATAATCATGAAAATGCATGCGCAACAAGTCTTGCTGCCTTTCGTAATGCCTATCTCGACGTTAAAAATGGTGTTCATGATATTGTCATGGTTGCAGGCGTTGAAAAAATGATTTTATTTCCAAAATCAAAAAAGAAGAAAAAAAAGGATAATGGCAAGGATAATGGCAATGACGGTGGGGACCTTTTTAAAATGGGGTCAGGAGGGCCGATAATAATGCCGGAAGGTATGATGTTCCTTCAGGATATCGGGGTAATTATGCCTGCTTATTTTGCCTTAATAGGCAGAAGACATATGGAGGAGTACGGCACTACAAGGGAGCAGTTTGCAAAAATATCAGTAAAAAATCATAAACACGGATCAATGAACCCTTATGCACAATATCAAAATGAGGTTACCCTTGATCAAGTACTTAGTTCAAGGATGATTTGCGATCCGATTACACTCCTGCAATGTACTCCTACAGGAGACGGTGCATCTGCCGTAATTCTTGTAAGTGAAAAAACGGCTAAGCAATATACTACAAAATTGGTTGAGGTAGTCGGTTCAATTATTATGGCAGGAAAATACAAGGCATCAAAGGGACATTTTTCATCTCTGGCATCATGCAAGATTGCAGCGAACAAATTGTATGATGAAACAGGAATAGGTCCAGATGATCTTAATGTTGTTGAACAGCATGACTGCTTTACACCTCATGAACTTGTCACATATGAAGACCTTGGCATCTGTAACCCCGGAGAAGGCGGAAGGCTCGTTGATGAAGGTGTTACTGCCCTTGGAGGCAGGGTGCCCTTTAATGTTAGTGGGGGACTTCAGGCCAAGGGGCACCCCATTGCAGCAACAGGCGTTGCCCAGGTTATTGAACTTGTATGGCAGCTAAGAGGTGAGTGTGGGAAACGACAGGTTCAAGGGGCAAAAATAGGCCTTGCGCATAACGGTGGCGGTATCGGTCCGGGGCTTGAGCCGGGGCTTGCGAGTGTAACTATGTTGAAAATTTAATTTTTATTTTTTACAGATTTATTATAATCATATTTTATTCTTTTTATAAAAAATTACGGAGGATTTTAAAAATGGGAAAAAAGATTTTTGAACCGATTCAAATCAAAAGTATGGTAATGAAAAACAGAATAAGCTTTGGACCGATGTTGGGGCAACCTCACGGCCCTGAGTGGGAGGTTGATGATAACACCATAGAATGGTTTGTGCAGCGCGCAAAGGGCGACACAGGCATGGCATTAACAGGAACAATCAACCCAATGCCAGCCTGGTATGAAACATACAAGGATATGCCTTCTATGGGTTTTCCGCATCCTCTTACAATCCATGATGACAGCTATATCCCTGGCTATAAAAAATTGACTGATGCGGTACACAAGTACGGTATGAAAATGGGCGCTCAAGTTGGAGCCGGCGGAGCCATGCAGGGGGCATCTCCATCTCCTTATCCCAGAAAAAATTTTCTGGATGTTATGTATGGGATGGATGTTCCTGTGGAATCCTTTACACTTGAAGAACTTGATACTATTAAAAATGATCTTGCTGTTGCTAGCGCGAGGGTAAAAGAGGCGGGTTTTGATTGTGTGGAACTCCATACTGCCCATGGATATGTTTCTTTATGGGGAGGTTTTATGTCTCCCTTTACAAATACAAGGACAGATAAATACGGCGGAAGCTGGGAAAACAGACTGCGTTATCCGGTTGAATCAATTCAGGCAATGCGAAAGGCAGTTGGGGACGATTATCCTATCCTCATAAGGATAAGCGCTGATGAATTATTTGGCGATGAGGGGGTTACCCTTGAAAACACCCTGAAGTATTCCATCCCAATGCTTGAAGAGGCAGGGGTTGATTGTTTTGATGTTACAATGGGGTCACAATTACATAATCCCAATAATATTCCATCGCTGTATGTGCCAAGGGGGCATTATTTCTATCTTCCTGATGCAGTAAGAAAGGTGGCAAAAGTCCCTGTCATTGGAGTTGGAAGGATACTTGAACTTGACATGGCTGAAAAATTTCTTCAGCAGGGTATGGCCGATATAATTTGTCTTGGCAGACAATTGATAGCAGATCCTGAAACCCCAAAGAAATATTTTGAGGGCAGGCCCGAAGATATTCGTAAATGCATCGGTGACCTCCCGGGTTTTGGCGGATGCTGTGAATGCTGTGCTGTGAACCCGACTCCTCCCAATATGATAAGCTGTGATGAAGTAGTTAAAACCGATAGCCCTAAAAAAATTCTTGTTATAGGCGGAGGGGTTGCAGGGATGGAAGCAGCAAGGATCGCTGCCTTGCGGGGACATGAAGTTATCCTGTTTGAAAAAGAGAGGAGCCTTGGCGGAAATGTTGATATTTTGGCCAATACTTCACTCAATTATGAATTCAGAAATCTGGTTGATTATCTTTCTACTCAAATTAGTAAACTTGGTATTGATATCAGGGTTTGCAGGGAGGTTACTGAAAAGGATATAGCTGAAATCAAGCCGGATGTTTTAATCCTGGCAACAGGTGCCACAATGAGCATTTCTGGACCGGCAAAAGACAAATTGAACGTAATGACTCATATCCAGGCATTAAAAAATATACATACTATTGGTCAAAGAGTCGTTATACAAGGTCTTGGCTATGGTTCAGAGCTGGGGATAGCTCTTGCGGAAAGCGGCAGGGATGTAACGGTTTTTGGTAAAGCCAAAGAGATAGCTTCAAATGTTGTTCCTTTGAGAAGATACTTTTTGCTTAAACGTTTGACTGATATTGATGTTACAAAGGGCGATGGCGATATCCCAACACGAAAACAAGGCAATCCTCTTATCATGACAGGCACAGGCCTTGTTGATACAACCCCTGACGGAGTAGTGGTAAAAGAGGGCAATGAAGGTAATGAAAGCATTCTCCCTTATGATACATTTATCATTTCAATGGGTAGAAAATCAAATAATGAGCTTTATGATCAATTAAAGGACAAGGTCTCTGAAATATATAAAATAGGCGATTGTAAAGAGATAGGTGAAATATTTGAAGCCATGCAGGTGGCAAATGAACTTGGCAAAAAGATTTAAATTATTTCCCGTATAACGGTTTATGGTTGAAAAACAGTTGTCAGTTGTCAGTT
>DAOWOC010000257.1 GCA_030642225.1 Deltaproteobacteria bacterium | reverse complement strand
TTTTTCTAATATTGCGGCAGGTTATATTGGTCTTAAATCAACAGGCAAGATGGCTGTAAGCGAATATAAGCCTGAAGGCGGGTGGAAAGAATTCCATAATGATTGGCAGAAGTTTGTTGCCGATCGTTTAAAACCTTCGGAAGATGGTGAATTCTCACCTGCCCCGCTTCCTTCTTCTGATGGAGCGCAATCTCCATGCAGGTTCTGTGTTTATTCGCTTTTTTGTAATATTATGGTTCAACGGGGGATAGATGAAGATAAGTGACCAAAAGCAAAGGGATATTGCGCTTGACGCTAAATTCTCCATTCATGTTGAATCCCCGGCAGGAGCCGGCAAAACAGGATTGCTGACTGCGCGTTTCATGGAACTCCTTGCCATGGCTGAACATCCGTCCCAGGTGCTTGCCATGACATTTACACGCAAGGCAGCCGCTGAAATGTTAAAAAGGATTGTCGGGTATTTAAATGATGCGCATAAGGGGAAAAAATTTGCTGACCCGTATCAGGCCATGTTATGCGACAAGGCTGGCAGGGCATTAAAAAAACATTGGCAGCTTGCCCCCCAGCTCCTTGGAGGGGCATTTTTAAGGATTATGACCATCCATTCATTTTGTTTTGAAATTTGCAGGCAGGCCCCTGTTGAAGCAGGTCTGCCGCCAGGACTGATGCTGCTTGAAGACAGAGAACAAAAGATACTCCAGAAAGAAGCTGTTGTCCGGACAGTAACAGAATTGTTGCTGAAATCCAGTGATGACATTGTGCGAAAGGCCCTTGAATCGCGTCTTTTAATGCATAATCTTGCAGTTGATAATTTTATTGATGAGATGATTGATCTGGTTGCGAGACGGGATCAGCTTGAGGATCTCTTTCTGGCAGTCAGCCGTGGTTCTCATGAAGAGCTGAAAAAGGAACTTGAAAAGGGTTTTGGGGATATAGTTGAAAATCATCTTGCCTCCCTGCATAGTGCCATGCATGATTCGGAACTTGGCAGAAACTGGGGGGTATTAATGGATTTTTTAAAAGAGAAAAAAGCCCTGTGTTGTGATCTGTTGCCACATAATCTCCCTGGGAATAAATGGGAATCAATTGAAACATGGCGTAATATTGCCAGTACATTAACAACCAAAAGCGGAACCCCACGCCAAAGTATGGGTAAAAAAAACGGTGGATTCCCTGAAAAATTCAGCAAGGGTAAATGGGGCATACTTATCTCAACAATGAGCAATAAACTTGCCGATATGCTGCACAGGACTATTGAACTCCCGCTAAAAAATGACATAGATCCTCAGGCAAACCTTATCTTTGACCTTATGCTGATAACGCTCCCTGTGATCCAGACATATTTAACGCTTTGCAGGGCAAAGAGTAGTATGGATTATGTCGATATAGAGCAGGCCGCCCTTCGTGCCATGGGGAAATTTGGCAATAATGTAACTGAGAGCCTCCTTCTTTGGGACAAACGCTTAAAGCATATACTCATAGATGAATTTCAGGATACAAGTTTTGGCCAATGGGATTTGATAAAATCCCTGGTATCAGGGTGGGAAAAAGGTGATGGCCGGAGTATTTTTTTTGTAGGCGATCCAAAGCAATCCATTTACAGGTTCAGAAAGGCCAGGGTGGAAATATTTTACAAGGCAGTAAATGGTATTGAAAGAGATGGAATGGATCTTTTACCGATCCGGCCTGTACAGTTGTCAACCAATTTTCGCTCAAGCCCAATACTGATCAACTGGGTAAATGATCTGTTTGGCAAGACAGTTATGAGGCATGTCGATAAATCATCTGATGATGTCCAATATAACAAGGCATCTTCACCTTATCCAAAAAATAATGACAACCCGCTTTATCCTGAATGCGCTGTTTTCAGCCCAATATATAAAGATGATAATAAGAATGAATTCACCAGTTCTGAATTACGGGAAAAAGAGGCGGATTATCTTGCCTTTCGTGTTTTAGAATGTTTGAAGGATTTAAAACAGGGGGAGATCATAGGCATACTGGTTTTCACAAGGACTCATCTTTCAACTTATCTTGCCAGCCTTAAGGAATACGGCATATATCCACGGACAAAGGATGGCATAAAACTGGGAGAGAATCATGAAATTGCCCATATTGCAAACCTTGCAAGGGCACTGGTAAGGCCTCATGATATGCTTGCATGGGCAGCATGTCTCAGATCTTTGTGGTTAAATATCTCTGTTAAACAAATTTATATGATCATCAACTCCAAAGGGGATACATTTTTTCAAAGGCTAAAGTCTTATCTTGATTCAGAAAAAAATAATAATAAATCCCTGCATGCCTTTATGGACATGGTAAGGCCAGCGCGTGCGCGTATTGGACGTGATTCATTGGCAAAAGTATTAAAAGAGGCATGGCTGTCCCTTTGCGGGGCATCTATGATTGCGGCAATCGATGAAAGGCAGGGGGTTGAAAATATAATATGTTTTTTGGATGCGCTTGAGGGTGCAGAGGCAGGAAGTCCTGAAGAGACATTATCCATGATGGAGATAATCCTTGATGATTTATATGAGCCAACCGATCCCGGTGCAGCCTCAAGCCCTGTTGAGATAATGACGGTACACGGGGCAAAGGGACTTGAATTTGATTACTGTTTTATCCCGTGGATGGATTATAAACCATTGAAAAAAAATACAAGGCCGGCATATCTTTCTACTACTATTAATGGACGCATGATTCTTGCCTCAAGGCCTGACAAGAGATCAGGCGAAGATGATTTTTCTTATAAATGTCTTATAGAGATTGAAAAAAAACGTACCCTTGCTGAGGCAAGACGTCAGTTTTATGTGGCTGCCACAAGGGCTAAAAAACGTCTTTTCCTCTCCGGCGTATTTGCTGGCAAACGGACTGATGAAAGTCCTCTCGCATGGCTTATGAG
>DAOWOC010000041.1 GCA_030642225.1 Deltaproteobacteria bacterium | reverse complement strand
GTTTACATAAAATTATCATTGCTCTTTATCCTGAATTAGTTGTAATTTATATAAAAAATTAAAAAAATTCAAATTAAAAATTAAGATAGATGAATCTGTGAACAATTAAACTATTTTGGAAAAGATTCTGTTTACAAAGGTCAATGCAACTCCCGACTATTTTTTTACGGATTTAAAAAGGAGATTAAATTTATGAATGAAGTTGTAATCGCAAGCGCTGCAAGATCAGCTGTTGGCAGTTTTGGTGGTTCCCTGTCAAATATACCTGTTGTAGAATTAGGGACAATTGTCGCTGTTGAGGCAATGAAACGGGCATCTATTTCCCCTGAGCAAATAGATGAGGTAATTCTTGGAAACGTACTCCAGGCCGGACAGGGACAAAACACAGCGAGGCAGGTTTCAATCCATGCAGGAATACCAATAGAAACACCGTCTTTTACCATTAACAAGGTCTGCGCATCAGGCATGAAATCAATAATGCTTGCCGCCCAGGCCATAAAAGCCGGAGATGCCGAGATTATACTGGCAGGTGGCATGGAAAATATGAGCGCTGCCCCGTATTTAATCCCCAAAGCGCGCTTTGGCCACAGGATGGGTGATGGCAGCCTGATTGATTCAATGGTACATGACGGACTCTTTGAGATATTTAATAAATATCACATGGGTATCACTGCTGAAAATATTGCTGAACAATTTAATATTACAAGGCAGGAACAGGATGAATTTGCATTGGCCTCACAGCACAAGGCACAAAAGGCAATAGAATCAGGACGATTTAAGGACGAAATCGTGCCTGTTGAAATTCCACAAAGAAAGGGTGACCCGATTATTTTTGATACGGATGAACATCCCAGGGCAGGAACCACATTAGAAATGCTCTCCAAGCTGAAACCGGCTTTCAAAAAAGACGGCACTGTTACAGCGGGAAACGCATCCGGTATAAACGACAGCGCAGCCTGTCTTATAATAATGTCATTAAAAAAGGCGGAAGAACTTGGTATTGAATACATGGTTAGGATAAAATCCTATGCAACAGCAGGGGTTGATCCAAAAATCATGGGTACCGGACCTATCCCTGCAAGCAAACTTGCCCTTTCCAAGGCAGGCATAAACGTTAATGACCTTGATCTTATAGAAGCCAATGAGGCATTTGCATCCCAGTCAATTGCTGTAAACAGGACGCTTGGATGGGATATGGATAAGGTAAATCTCAACGGAGGCGCTATCGCGCTTGGGCATCCAATCGGGGCATCAGGCGCAAGAATACTGACGACCCTGCTGTATGAGATGGAAAAAAAGGGCTCCCAGACAGGACTGGCCACTCTGTGTATAGGCGGAGGGCAAGGTGCAGCAATAATCATTGAAAAATAATTATTACTATTATAAAATTTATTTTCCATATATAAAAACAGATTAAGTAATTTAATATTGATAAATATATAAAATTTCACAAATAGACAAAAAATAGAAAAGAATGCGCAAATACAAGATACTCATAATTTTGAACTTATAAATATTATCAATCTAAGAGAGAGGGATAAATATTTGTCTCTCTCTTTTATTTTTTGGAGCTTTTATATGAATCTATCTGATATTTTGTTAAGCAAGATCGATAATTTTGCAGATCAAGTATATAATGATACAAAAGAAAAATGCGCTTCAGAAGAGATCAAAGATATCGCTAATCAAATATTAACAGATGAGACATTAAGTGATAAAGACAAAGAAGCTAATTTTATGCGCTTTTGTCATGGGAAATATCGTGATTTACTTAAATACAGGCAAATTGCATTTTCCCTGAATGAAATAATACAGCAATTCTCAAAAGAAGTAACAGAGGAATAACAAAGCCTCTAATTTTTTAGAGACTTTGTTATCTTTAATATAATAAAAAATATTTAAAGCTCTTCTAAACCTTCGCCGGTTTCCGGCAACATAAAATAAGTAGTAGACCCGCTTGACCAATATGCCAGGGTTCCTTCTTCAATCATCTCGCTCGTGGCGGCCTTTAGTTCCTTTTTATTGATCTCACCAGGCAACTTTTTCTTTATATCATTAATCATAAATTTATGTTTTCCCTTTTGTGATTTAAAAAAATCGACTACTGCCTGTTTTAATTCAGTATAATCAGCCATTTTCTTCCTCCATTTTAAATAATAATAAATTAAAATTCTTAAAAATAAATACAGACAACTCAATATTCGCCGGGCATATCCTCAAGCTGCGCCATTTTAAAGACAGGACCATCCTTGCAAACATACTCGGGCCCTATATTGCACCTGCCACAAATACCTATACCACATTTCATCCTGTTTTCAAGTGAGGTTATTGTCTGTTCAGCAGAAAAACCGAGTTTTTTCATTACAGGAAGTGTAAACTTGATCATAATCGGCGGGCCACAAATAAGTGCTATCCCATTATCTGCCTTAGGGGCGACCTCTTCTGTAACAGCAGGGACAAAACCGACCTTGCCTGTCCAGCCCGATGCTTCACGGTCAACTGTGACATTCATATCAATATCATCCCTTTTTGACCATTCTTCAAGTTGATCCTTATAAAGAAGCATACCGGGTGTACGTGCCCCATAGATAACTGTAATATTACCAAAACGCTTTCTGTTCTTTTCATTAAGCATATAGGCAATAGTTGATCTTAATGTGGTAAACGCAAAACCACCACCAATAATAACTATGTCCTTGCCCTCCATTTCAGAAAAGGGGTAATGATTGCCAAGAGGCCCCCTGACTCCAATAATATCGCCTTCTGACATGTTATGCAGGGCAGTTGTAACAACACCGGTTTTATTAATAGTAAACAACAGATTATCACCCTCAGTAGGAGAAGAAGCTATCCCAATAGGAATTTCTCCATGCCCTGGAATGGATAATTCCGCAAACTGTCCGGGTGTATAATTAAAAGCCTTTTTGTCCTCATCGTTCATAAAAAGAAGTTCAAAGGATTTTAAATTCTTATCCTCTGTTTCAATAACTATTTTTTCTATCTTGACAGGATAGGGTAAATATGGATTTTTCACTGGTCTATTTCCTTTTAAATGAATTTGTTCAGGAATTCATTAATTTAACAACCTCACGCACATCAATATTAACAGGACACATCCGAATGCATCTTCCGCACCCGACACAACCTATCTCACCATCTCTTTTAATTGGTATATACTTAAATTTATGCATAAAACGCTGTCTGACTCTCTCTTTTTTACCTGGTCTGGGATTATGCCCTGAGCCATGTATTGTAAACAGCCATGACATACACGAATCCCAGTTTCTGACCCTTATGCCCTCATCTTTGAATACTTCATCCTGGATATCAAAACAATGACAAGTCGGACAAACATATGTACATGTCCCGCAATTGAGACATGGTTCCTGAACACGTTCCCAAAAATCCGCATTAAACAGATCCAGTACAGATTTTTTGTCTATATTTTTTAATTCAAGATTTCCACTTATTTCAGAAACGGCTTTTTCACTTAAAGACTTTGCAGATGATAAATCATCATCATTAGCAACCTTAAGACATGAGACCCCTGAAAGGATATCTTCGCCCTTTTTGGTCAATGTTTTCAAAAGATAACGGTTATCCAGGTCAGTTGCAAGCACATCAAGACCGGTTTCTCCAAAAGGATGGGAATTAACCGACGTGCAAAAACAGGTTGAACAAGGCATGTTGCACCCCAGCCCGATCATGACACTCTTTTCTCTTTTTGAAAACCAGTAATTATCAATAAACTGATCATTCTTAAAAATTTGATCAAGCACAGAAAAAGCCTTTGCATCACATGGCCTTATACCAAAAATAACCCGCGGTGCAATCTCTTTAAGTGAATCTTTATAAATATTGGCGTCATCACCATATTTTTTAAATGCCATCATTTCTTCCGATTGAGGAAAGAAAAGATTTTTAGGAGACATGTCCGTATTCCGGTACCCTTCAAGAACCATGTCAGAAACCTCGTTGACCCTGGCAATTTCAAGCTGTTTACCATTCTTTACAGGCCCGAAAAGTTCATATCCTTTATTTATCTCCGCTGTAAAAGCGGCCATATCTTGTTTTTCAAGTATCATCTCTGCCATAATCAACACCTTTATTTAATAAACGACTGAGGATCATTAGGCTTAAAAGTTGCCAAGGGCGGCTCTGCATCAAGACTCATGCCAGCCTCATACCCGTCATAATTCTCCTGAATATCCTTTTCGATCTTTCTGGTCAACATCCTAACCTTAATATCCATTGGACATGCATCTTCACACGCGCCGCATTCAGTACATCTTCCGGCACAATGAAACGCCCTGAGAATATGATAATTCAATACGTCCCTTGGATCCGTAGATTTACCACACCACTGAGGGTTGGATTCATCTACAAAACAGACGGGGCAATAACATAAAGGGCAAGCATCCCTGCAGGCATAACACCTGATACAGGATGATAAAAGCTCATCAAAATATGTGGTGCGTTCCTCAGATGTTTTATTTTCAAGCGCTGTTATATCATCATATCGACCCGAAACATTCTGCTCTCTGACCTCATCCACTACTAATTCATCAAAAAGTGTCGGGTTCCTGTGCAAACAAAGTTTACAATTATTACGAAGTACATCTTCTCTTTCAACAGAGATTTCAAAACCACTGCCTTTAAGAATAATCTTTGTTTCATCCTCTTTTGTTTCAAGAATTTCGCCTGACACCTTTTCCCTGAGTATATTCGGATCAAGCATACCAATGCATGGGACACCGATTATATACAAATTTTCCCTTGGGATCTGTTTCTCAATAATAAGCCCTACGATATTTCTACTTACACAACCCTGAGCAACAACAGCAATGCGCTTATCTTTAAGCCGCGGCAAAAAAGTTGCAAGATTACTGCGACAATTGCCGTCCCATAATAATTCTTCTACTTCATCTTTATTATAAGCAAAACCAGGCGTATTTTTTAATGGTATAGTTCCTTTCCTGTGTCCAAGCACAAGATCAACCTTCTCTTCATCAAGCAGCCTTTTTGCTATCTCTTTAATTTTATCTGTCCGATTCTGCATCTAAGCCACCTCAACCCTTTCCTTCACAAGACGTTTAACCGGTCCAAGGCTATTCACACTTTCATATACCTCTTTGGCCACACGGGCAAATTTTTCTCCCTCTGCAGAAGAAATCCATGAAAAATGGATCCTGCCTGGTTCAAGACCAACATATTCCAATAAATTTTTCATAATCGCAAACTTGCGACGAGCAACTAAATTCCCACTTATATAGTGGCAGTCGCCCGGATGTCAGCCAGAGACCCAAACGCCATCAACTCCTCTGTTAAAGGCCTTTAAAATAAATTTTGGGTTCATTTGTCCGGTGCATGGTATCCTAATCGTTCTAAGATTAGAAGGATACGCCATCCTGCTGACACCTGCCAAATCAGCTGCCCCATAACTACACCAGTTACACAGAAAAGCAGCGATCTTAGGTTCGAACTCTGACATAATAACTCCTTCTTATAAAAATATTCTTTATTTAAGTCTAAAAGACCCTCTATATACCTGTTATGGCATAAACCTATACAACATCTTCCAAAGCATCAAGTTGAGCCATTATCTCCTCATTTGTAAAGCCCTTAAGAGTTGGCGCGCCTGAACGGCATGAAGAGGCACAAATTCCACATCCCTTGCAAAGGGCCTCATTAACAACTGCTTTTTGATTTTCATCAAAATCAATTGCCTGATATGGACATAATATAATACATAGACCACAGCCAGAACAACGGTTCTTATCTATAACAGAAACACTGCCCCCTACCACTATCGTATCAGTAGAAAGCAGGGTCACTGCTCTTGCAACAGCAGCCTGAGCCTGGGTAATGCTTTCATCAATCGGTTTGGGATAATGCGCTAAACCGCATATAAAAAGACCTTCTGTAGCAAAATCAACCGGCCTCAATTTCTGGTGGGCCTCAACAAACCAGCCGTCATCATCAAGAGGAACTTTAAAGAACTGTGCAATTTTTTCCTCTCTGTGAGAAACAATGGCAGATGCCAGGATTAAAAGATCAACATTTAAGGTACATGCCCTGTTAAGAACATGATCATTAAAGGCAATTGATAGCTGATCACCATCTGCCTTAATATCAGGCTTATGATCCCTGTCAAATCTTATAAAGATAACCCCAAGACTGCGCGCTTCCTTATATATATCCTCTCTTTGGCCATAAGTACGAATATCCCTGTAAAAGATATATACATTTGCATCAGGATTTTTCTTTTTGATCTCAATTGCACTATGTATAGAATGCGAACAACATACCTTGCTGCAATAAGGCCGGTCAGTATCCCGCGAACCAACACATTGTATAAAGGCCACATTTTGAGCATCTTTTATTATCTGAGCATCCTCTTTAAATAGTGTATCAAGCTCTGTATGGATTTTAACCATCGGGTGATCGCCATACAGATATTCATCAGGCTTATATTCCGAGGCACCGGTGGCTATTATTGTCACACCATGCTCCAATATCTCCTGGGTACCATTAGCATCAAGGCTTGTTTTAAAATTACCGACAAAACCATCCACATGGGAAATAGTAGTATTACATTTTATAGTAATGCGCTCATCATTCTCTACTTCCTCAATCAGTTTATTGAGATATGCGACGATATCTTCACCCTTGTATGTTTGATAAAGATTTCTTGCCTGCCCTCCCAGCTTGTCTGTTTTTTCGACCAAGACAGATTCAAAGCCCTGAATGGAAAGCCCCCTTGCACATATCATTCCTGCAACACCACCGCCTAAAACAAGAACCTTTTTATTTACCCCAAGATTTGTCTGGGTCAAGGGTTCAAGAAGAACCGACTTTGAAACTGCCATACGCACCAGATCTTTGGCCTTTTCAGTTGCCTTTTCAGGTGTATTGGCATGAACCCAGGAATCTTGATTCCTGATATTTGCCATTTCAAAAAGATATTTATTCAACCCCGACCCCTCAAGAGTCTCCTGAAATAAAGGTTCGTGTGTCCTTGGAGTACAGGCCGCAACCACGACCCTGTTAAGCCCCTGTTCCCTGATAATACCCTTTATTTTATCCTGAGTGTCCTGAGAACAACTGAAAAGATTATTGTCAACATATTCAACAAACGGCAAGGTTTTTGCGTATTCCGCAACATCCTTAACATCAACCGTTCCAGCTATATTTATCCCGCAACTACATACAAAAACACCTACCTTTGGAGGTTCTCCCGCAATATTACGTAACTCATTGACTTCAGGTTCCTTAGTCATTGTGTTACGCACTTCGGCAATAGGACATGACGCCGCATACGCTGCTGCGCTTGCCTCCATAACTGCAACAGGGATATCCTTTGGCCCGTTAAAAGCCCCGCAGACATATATCCCCGGTCTTGAAGAAGCAACAGGTTCAAATGTTGAAGATACGCAGAATTTATCCTTATCAACATCTATCCCAAGTTTTTCTGCCATAGCTATTGTCCCGGGTGATGTTTCAATACCAACGGAAAGAACGACCATATCAAACTCTTCTAAT
>DAOWOC010000295.1 GCA_030642225.1 Deltaproteobacteria bacterium | reverse complement strand
TATTAAGACATATTTCGGGCATTAACGGTTTTTTTGCCATTACTGCCTTTGGGACAGCATTTTTTTTCCGAACGCTTATTTTTTCAGAATCCATCTCCATCTTGATAATATTACAACATATTATAATTTATATCATTGCATGTGTTATCCTGTTCTTTTTATATTCCGCTCTTTTTGCGCAACGCCGCGAAGAAAATGGATTAATCCTTATAATTATAAGCATGGCTGTACTGACAAGCGGACTGGCCTCGGCCTTAAACCTTTCGCCACTTATTATTAATTTTCTCGCGGGATTATTACTTGTCAATACTTCAAGAGAAAAAGAAAGGATTTATAAAATCCTTATAAGTGTGGAAAAACCTGCATACATGCTCTTACTCGTTATTCTCGGAGCCAATCTGCTTATAGATTCACCCTGGATCATATCTTTAGGCATTATCTATTTTTTATACAGGGCATTGGGAAAAATTTTTTCAGGTTTTATAATTACACATTTCAACACAAAATTAAAAAAACATCCTCCTTATCTCGGTTTCGGGCTACTTGACCAGGGTGGCCTGTCCCTGGCCATCCTTCTTGATTTTTACAGGGGATTCCCAACAGATATATCTGCCAGGATAGTAAGTCTGGTGCTTATAGCAATCATTCTGAATAATTTTATCAGTCCCACACTTTTAAAACGTTTGTTGAACAAGGCGGATTAATGCTTTATCCAAATCAAAATAAAAAAACCATAATAAGCTACTTACTAACACTTTTTTTTATCATTGCATTAGCCATATGGCTTAAAACCCTTGATTTAAAATCAAGCTGGCAGCATGCAGGTATGATAAATTTTTCTCTCGGCTTTGTCCTGATAGCTGCATACGCCTGTGGAAACATATTAAAAACAACTCGTCTGCCCCTTATAAGCGGATATATATTTGCAGGGATACTGGCAGGCCCGTATGTAAGCAATCTTTTAACCATGGAAATAGTTGAAAAGCTGAGGCTTGTGGATGATCTTGCTTTGAGTTTTATCGCACTTGCAGCCGGTGGGACATTGCACCTTAAATTTCTAAAAAAACGCGGCAAGGCTATTCTTATCAATCTTATTTCTCAAATCCTGATTATTTTCAGCCTTGTATTTATATTTATATTTTTCTTTGGACAATTTTTTAGTCCAATAAAAGATTTCACATCAATGCAAACCGCGGGTATTGCCATGCTAATCGGTGTCATTGCTGTCGCACGCTCTCCCTCATCTGTTATTGCCATAATCAATGAATGCCGGGCAAAAGGACCTTTTACAGAAACAGTGCTTGGTATAACAGTTGTAATGGATGTCCTTATAATCGTTTTTTTTACAATTGCAATGACGATAGCAAAACTTATTATGACAGTAACCAATATCAAGGACAACAGCGCATTCATCGCATTATCCATTGAGATGACGATATCAATATTCATTGGATTCATCCTTGGGAAAGGAATATCATATTACATAAAACGTGCTGGACATGATTTGCCCCTGTTCCTGCTCTTTACGGCTTTTGGCGTAACAAAGGCATCTTTCTGGCTTAGCGAATTTATGACTGAACATTTTAATATTTTTCTCCATCTGGAGCCTTTATTAATCTGTATGAGTGCAGGATTTACTGTTCAAAACTTCAGCAGGACAGGGGCTGATTTTATTAACAGTCTGGAACGATCTTCGCTGCCGATTTTTGTGCTCTTTTTCTCCATGGCAGGTGCATCGCTTAATCTTAATGCACTTTCAATGTGCTGGGCGCTAGCCTTGTGCCTTACTGCAGTTAGAGCTGGCGGGATATTTTGCTCTACATGGATTAGTGGAATTATAAACAAAGACCCTGCACATTATAACAAAAATTCATGGATGTCCTATCTTACACAGGCTGGTGTGGCTATTGGTCTTGCTAAATTAGCAGAACGCCAATTCCCTGAAATTGGAACTTACCTTGCCACTATTGTGCTGGCCATAATTACGATAAACCAGATAATAGGACCAATAATGTTCAAGATAGCACTAATGCGGGTTGGAGAGGCTGAAAAACCCTGAAAATTCACTTTTTTGATTTCTTTTTAATTGATTTTCCTAATTTTTTATTAATATGATCCTGATACTGTCCATGATTCACTTCCTTACCAAGTCGACCGAAACGAAGGAGCGGGACAACAAAATAGATACCCTGATGAGATTTTTCAGTGGTTTTTAAAAGTATTTCCAGATAAGCAATGGCCTTATCAACAATATCATTATCATCAATGGCTGTAAAAATAGTTCTATTGTGTTGTGCGCCGCCAGTTGTCAGACTGCGCAAGCCTGCAAAAATAGGGACATGGTGGCTAAGAAGTTGTAATAAATCAGTTGTTTCAGCAACCGTAGCGCCCGTAATGCCAATATCCAGCCATCCGGTAAGAAGTTCGTCAAGCAGGTCTTCATCATTAATTACAGCAATTAGTAAATAC
>DAOWOC010000043.1 GCA_030642225.1 Deltaproteobacteria bacterium | reverse complement strand
TTAACCCACCCTGCACTAATTTTTCAAGGTGTAAGTGTCTCACTTATACTGTCACAGAGGGGTGGGGCAAACCTTGTTGACATTAAAAAATTTATTGTTAATCATGCTGGGATGGTTCCGGTGAGATGACATCTATCCTGATATATAGGGCTTTTTATCCTATTGTGCAATATTATGCTGTTTTATTTTTAAATTCTTCATATATTGCGATTATCTCATCAAAACATTCGAAAAAGGCGTTTACGCATGCAGGATCAAAATGTTTACCGCTTTCCTCTTTTATTATATCAACTGCCTTTTCAATGGTAAATCCTGGTTTATAGCATCTTTTTGATATCAGGGCGTCAAACACATCGGCAAGCGCCACGATCCTGCCTGTAACAGGGATGTCTTCACCTTTAAGGCCGTTGGGATATCCTGTGCCGTCCCATTTTTCATGATGCGTAAGGGCTATTTCATGAGAAAATTTCATAATGTCAGATACAGGATCTTTTAAAATGTTTGCCCCGATCAAGGTATGCTGCTCAATAATTTTTCTTTCATCAGGATCAAGTCTGCCTGGTTTTAAAAGTACGGTATCAGGTATTCCAAGCTTGCCGACATCATGCATTGGACTTGCCTTGCATATCATTTTTATAATATTTTTTTCAATCCCCATTTTTTTAGCAATGGCCTCGGAGTATTTGCTGATCCTGTGAATATGACTGCCTGTATCCGTATCCTTGTATTCCGATGCTATCACAAGGCGAAAAATAGTTTCATAATGAGATTTTTCAATATCCTCAAGAAGGCTGACATTTTGTATTGCTATACCGGCCTGGTAACCGATAGTTGCAAGAAGTTCCATGTCTGATTCATTAAATGCATTTATAATACTCGAAGAATCAATATAGATAGCTCCTAAGATAAGTTCTTTGGTCATTAGCGGAACGCACATAATTGACTTTATTCCCTGGAGCATTATGCTTTTGCCGTCCTTAAATCTGTCATCATCCATGGCATTTAAACTTAAAATTGAAACCCCGGATTTAAGAACTTCATCTAATACGGTCTTGCTTATTTCAATATCAGTAGAATGTTTTCCATCTTTTTTTGTGATTACAGATACAGGATTAACCTCATCTTTTTCTTTATCCCACAGGATAAGCGCACTGCGATCGGCCTTTATCACATCAAGTATGGCTTTAAGGATGGCAGGGAATAATATATTCAGTTCTGTTATGCGGTTTATTATTGTGCCAATATTATAGAGTGCAGCAAGATTTTTGTGCGCCTTTACAACATCTTTTAATCCAGCAGTTTTTTCATCAGCACCTTTTATAAAGCTAGTGTTTTCAATATCAAGTTTTTTTTTTATTACCTGTTCCTGATCGTTTTTATCTTCAGTAATGGAGTTAAAGATAGTCAGGCTGACTGATGGAGACCCCGAAGAATTTTTAAAAGAGGATACAATCCTTTCTATCTCCCCTTTCTCTTCTTCCAGGTTAACCTCAAACAAAAAGCCGCCGATTTTAATCTGATCACTATTTTTTAATACTGCATTTGATATTTTCTTTTTGTTTAGATAAGTTCCATTCGAGCTGCCAAGATCAGTAATAATAAATTTATCATCCTGAAGATCTATTTTGCAGTGTTTTCTTGATATGCTCGCATCATGGAGGGACCCGTAGCTGCTTTCCCTGCCTATTATCAGTGGCTCAATTTGAGATAGCGCAAAGGTTGAACCTTTATCCCTGCCTTTAATTATTTTTATTGAACCTTTCATCTCATCCAATTTCGGTTTTATCTGAAAAAATATCTTAAGATTATCAATATATCTCAGGCAGTGATCATTGCCTTTATAGCCTCTTTTGCATTTTTTAATGCCATGTCAATATTTTCAGGTTTTGTCCCGCCTGCCTGGGCCATATCAGGCCTGCCACCTCCACTCCCTGCGACATCTTTTGCAACACTTTTAATAATTATCCCTGCATGAAAACGTTTTGTCATATCCTTTGTTACACCAGCGATGAGGATTGCCTTTCCATTGGCCTCAGCTGCTAAAATAATTATACCGGATTTTATTTTATCTTTAATCTTATCCGCCATGTCACGAAGGTCTCCTGCATTTGTCACCTCCTCCACTTTTTGGATGAGTACCTTTACATCGTCAATTATTTCCATGTTATCAAGGATATTTCCGGAATTACCTGATGTAAGAGCAGTTTTTAAAGATATTATTTCCTTTTCTATCTTTTTTTGTCTCGTAAGGATATTTTGAAGGCGATTTTCAAAATTATCCGGGGATATTTTCAATAAATTCGCCATGGCTATCTCTCTATCTTCCATTTTGCGTATATACTCTAAAGCGTCAAGCCCTGTTAATGCCTCTATCCTGCGAATTCCTGAAGCCACAGAACTTTCTGAAACAAGTTTAAAAAATCCTATGTCCCCTGTCCTTGTTACATGTGTGCCACCACAAAGTTCCCTGCTGAATTTTTTAATATCAACCACCCTTACTTTATCACCGTATTTTTCTTCAAAAAGGGCGGTTGCACCGGTTTTAACTGCCTGATCCATGTCCATGATCTCAGTGTTTATCGGAATATTCTCACATATTTTCTGATTGACTAAGTTTTCTATCTCAATAAGTTCATTTCTGCTCAATTTGGAAAAATGGGTAAAGTCAAATCTGAGACGTTTGGAAGAGACCATGGAGCCCTGCTGTTTGGCATGATCGCCTATTATACTGTGGAGAGCAGCGTGAAGGAGATGGGTGGCTGTATGATTGGCCGCTGTCCTGGCCCTTGTCATCGTGTCATAGGCCATGGTTATCAGGTCGCCTTTGTTTATGCCGCCCTTTTCAATATGACATTTGTGAATTATTAAATTATCAGGAATCTTAAATACATCCTTTACCTTTATCAATAAACCGTTTTGCCCCGTGATTACACCCTGATCGCCCATTTGTCCGCCGGATGATCCGAAAAAAGGGGTTTCCTTAACCACTATATCCACATCCATGCCATTATGGGCAGTGTCAATAATTTTCTTTCCATCAATAATTGCGATTATTTTTGTATCAATTTTTTGCTGCTCATATCCAAGGAATATAGTTTTAATGCCCTTTGCAGATAGATATTGATATGTCCCGGATATTTCGGATTCGCCACTGCCCTTCCATGCCTTGCGGGAGCGCCGGCGTTGTTCTTTCATGGCCAGATCAAACCCTTTTTTATCAATAGAAAGACCAATCGCCCTTACTGTATCGGTTACTATGTCAATCGGAAATCCAAAGGTATCGTAGAGTTTAAACATGACACTCCCTGGAAATTCTTTTAAATTGAGTTTTTTTAATTTTTCAACCTCTTCATTAAGGAGATTTAAACCATTGTCAAGTGTTTCTGAAAAACGTGTCTCCTCGTTTAATATCACCTTTTGAATATATGACCTGGCATTCGGAAGCTCAGGATATACATCACCCATACTTTCAATAACAGGGACCACTATACGGCTTAAAAAAGGCCCTTTAATATTCAGAAATTTGCCGTGTCGTAACGCCCGCCTGATAATACGCCTTAAGACATAACCCCTTCCTTCATTAGAAGGCATAATCCCATCTGCAATTAAAAAGGCACCGGCCCTTGCATGATCTGAAATAACCTTTATTGATACATCTGTCTTTTTATCCTGTCCGTAGGGGACGCCTGAGAAATCAGAGATAGCGGATATTATGGGTTTGAAAATATCTGTATCGTAATTACTTTGGACACCCTGAAGTACTGCAGCTATTCTTTCAACCCCCATCCCCGTATCTATTGAAGGCTTTGGGAGTGGAGTCAACTGGCCATTTTCAGCCCTGTTATATTGCATGAAAACAAGGTTCCATAATTCAAGAAACCTGTCGCAGTCACACCCTAATTTGCAGTCTTTTGTCCTGCATCCGGTCTCCGGCCCCTGGTCAAAATGGATTTCCGAGCATGGCCCGCATGGACCTGTATCACCCATTGACCAGAAATTATCCTTGTCTCCCATCTTGACTATACGTTCTTGAGATATGCCTATGTCATCTATCCAGATATCCAATGCCTCATTATCGTCATGATGTATAGTGATCCATAATTTTTTTTCAGATATACCCATCTCTTTTGTGATAAATTCCCATGCAAGGCTTATAGCTTCCTTTTTAAAATAATCACCAAAAGAAAAGTTGCCTAACATTTCAAAAAAGGTATGGTGTCTTGCTGTGTAGCCTACATTTTCAAGATCATTATGCTTTCCGCCTGCCCTGACACATTTTTGGCAGGAAACAGCCCTGGTGTATGACCTTTTCTCCTGATTCAGGAAAAGACGTTTTAATGGAACCATGCCCGCATTCGTAAACAGGAGTGTTGGATCGTCCTGTGGGACAAGAGATGAACTTTTTATTTTTTTATGGCCTCTATCTTCAAAATAATCCAAAAACCGTTTTCTAATTTCATTACCATTCATTTAATTATTCTTTTTTCCCTCGCTATTTTGTTCCTGCACCTGCAGTACACCTAATTTTTCTTTTATCCGGTCTTCTATCTCAAGCATCATCTCAGGATGTTCCAGGAGATAAGCCTTTGAATTTTCCCTGCCCTGGCCAAGCCTTTCGCTGTTATAAGAATACCATGTCCCGCTTTTATCAATTATCTCATTGCTGACTCCAATATCAAGTATATCTCCAACCTTTGACATCCCTGTGCCGTACATTATGTCAAATTCAGCTATCTTGAACGGGGGGGCAACCTTGTTTTTTACAACCTTGACCTTTGTGCGGATACCTGTAATCTCCTGCCCGTCTTTAATCTGGCTCATCTGGCGTATTTCCATGCGAATTGTCGCATAAAATTTAAGGGCATTTCCACCTGTTGTGGTCTCCGGATTGCCATAAACAACACCGATTTTCATCCTTATCTGGTTGATAAAGATTATCGTGGTCTTTGATTTATGGATTGCCGCTGTCAGTTTTCGTAATGCCTGGGACATAAGCCTGGCCTGCAATCCCATATGCGAATCGCCCATATCTCCTTCAATCTCAGCCCTAGGGACGAGCGCTGCCACAGAATCAATCACAACCACATCAATCGCGCCGCTCCTTACTAATACCTCAGCGATCTCAAGCGCCTGTTCACCTGTATCAGGCTGTGATACCAGGAGTTCATCAACATCTACTCCAAGGCGTCTGGTATAATAAATATCAAGGGCGTGCTCAGCATCAATAAATGCTGCTGCCCCGCCTTTTTTTTGGGCTTCGGCAATAACATGAAGGGCCAGGGTTGTTTTTCCTGAAGACTCCCTGCCATAAATCTCCACCACCCTGCCTCGAGGTACCCCTCCTACGCCAAGGGCAATATCAAGGCTTAACATCCCTGTTGAGATAGCAGGAAGCTGCTGAACAGTATTTCCTCCAAGCCTCATAATGGAACCCTTGCCGAATTGTCTCTCGATCTGATTAACAGCAAGATCAATAGCCTGTTTTTTTTCTTCCATTATACTTATTCTCTCCCTTTAATACTATTTTTAATTTTTTATCTGCATATCATTGAAATAATATTATCTCGTAAGCACATTCAAGCATTTACAGGTATCATCCATTAAGGGGAAAATCCCATAGATGTGTATAAAATGCGCCTCCTGGCATTAATTGGCTTTTAAAAAGAACAATATTATCCACACGCCATTTTGTTGTTTTTAAAAGATTGATATCTGTTATCTCTTTTTTTAATATATCACATTTTTTTGGTTTTTTGATACGACCGATTGTAAGATGTGGCAAAAAATTTTTTTTATCCATGGCAAAATTCATTTTTTGTAATGTTTTGTCAATCAGAGTTTGAAATTTAAAAAGCCTTTTTATCTCCCCATCAAGTCCTGCCCATAAAATTTTTGGCCTGTCCATATCAGGGAAGCCGCCAAGTCCTCTAATTTTAAGTGTCATTGGTCTGATATCTATGCAAACTGATGATATGATTTTTTTTATGTCATCAACCTGCTCCTGATTAATATCACCAAAAAATTTAAGGGTCAGGTGAATATTGTCAGGCGCAACCCACCTTATACCTTTATTTTTTTTTAATTTGTTCTGAATTAAACATAATTCAAGCCTTACAGCCCTGGATGTTTCAATGGATAAAAATGACCTAATCACTGTTAATAATCTCTATGAGAAATTCAAGGCAGCCTATGGCTGAATCATGCTTTATCTTTTTTCTTTCACCGCTGAAATTGTACAAACGGGTTTTAAGTAAAACAGGTGTTGCTATTGCGCTCCAGATAGTGCCAACCGGTTTTTGTTTTGAACCACCTCCCGGCCCGGCAATACCGGTTACAGAAAGGGCTATGTCAACCCGTGAGCGTTTTAAAAGACCGACAGCCATTTCTTCAGCTACTTTTTTGCTTACCGCTCCATATTTTACAAGTGATTCCTTTGACACACCGAGGCATCTTATCTTGGATTGATTGCTGTAAACAACCATCCCGTTTTCAAAATAATTTGAACTGCCGGATATATCAGTAATTATACTGGAGATAAGTCCGCCTGTACAGGATTCTGCCAAAGCAAGGTGCCATCCTTTATTTATCAACGCATCTCCAATTTCCATGGAAAATTTTTCAAGTTTACTATACATGAATGTTTAACCATATAATTATGACAATCCAGAGCAGAACACGCGCCGCAATCCCTGCCAGAACATCATCAAGTACTATTCCCAAACCATTTTTTATTTTTTTGTCAGCAAGACTGATTGGATATGGTTTAAGTATATCAAAACAGCGGAAAAAAATAAAACCAAGGATATAATTTAATAATGACGGCTCTATGGCCCAGAGGGTTAAAAGCATTCCAATAATCTCATCAATAACGATCATCCCGCTGTCTTTTTCCTGTATGATTTCTTCGGCAATCCCTGAGGCATAACACGCATAACATCCCGCGATAATAATAAAAAAAAGACTTAAGATGTGAGGTGTAAACGAAAGGGCAAAACAGATCGGTATGGCCGCAAGGCTGCCCCATGTCCCAGGTGCGAATGGAGCCATCCCTACTCCAAAACATGTTGCGACCTTAAAGGCAAACGGTCTTCTGTTATTTTCCCGATGGTGTTTCATTAACCAAAGAATTTACAGGCAAAGCAGATACGAGTCAACATAGTCTTGATTTAAGTGCGGGGATGTATGATTTTTTTAAAAATTAAAAAAC
>DAOWOC010000097.1 GCA_030642225.1 Deltaproteobacteria bacterium | reverse complement strand
TTATATTATACAGTCAACATGCCCGCCGGTTAATGATAATATTATGGAACTGCTGCTTTTGACTGATGCAGCAAGGCGTGCCTCTGCCAGAAGTATAACAGCTGTTATTCCTTATTATGGTTATGCGCGTCAGGATAGAAAGGTTGCGCCAAGGGTTCCAATCAGCGCAAAACTTGTGGCTGATTTGATATCGATTTCCGGTATTTCCAGGGTTCTTGCCATGGATTTGCATGCAGGACAGATACAGGGGTTTTTTAAGATGCCGGTTGATAACCTTTTTGCCGCTCCAGTGTTGCTTGAGGATATTAAAGAAGATCAAAAGAACGATTTAATTATTGTCAGTCCGGATGCCGGTGGTGTAGAGCGCGCAAGGGCCTTTGCAAAACGGCTTAATGCAAAGCTCGCAATAATTGACAAACGCAGGGATTCTCCTAATGAAGCCAAGGCCATGAATATTATTGGAGAAGTCAAAGGTTTGAGGGCTATTATTCTCGATGATATGGTTGATACAGCCGGAACGCTATCACAGGCTGCTGATGCGCTTTTATCCCATGGCGCTGAGAGCGTCACTGCTTATTGTGTTCATGGCGTGTTATCAGGCCCTGCCCTTGACAGGATTAATAATTCAAGTCTGAAAGAGGTTGTGGTAACCAATACTATTCCTCTTAATGATAAAATGAATATCTGTCCTAAATTAAGAGTTCTTTCAGTGGCGTCACTTATCGGACAGGCTATAAAGAGAATACATCGTGGGGATTCTGTAAGTTCCCTTTTTGTATAATGGTTATTAGAAATATATGGGAACATCCCATAATTATCAGTTTGGAGGTAGTTTATGTCAGGATTATCAATTGAAGCATCTTTGCGAACCTCTTCAGGAAAGGGTATTGCCCGCTCATTGAGAAGAGAAGATAAAATCCCTGCAATTTTTTACGGTAAGGGGATTGATTCAGTATCAATATCAGTTGAAAAGGTCGGTTTTTTAAAGATTATTAAGAAAAAAGGTTTTGAAAATCAAATTATTGACTTGATTTTAAAGACAGATGTTAAACAGGATAATCACAAGGTACTTATTAAGGATTTTTAGGTTGATAATTTAAAATCCAGGATAATGCACATTGATTTTTATGCTGTTTCAATGAATCAAAAGCTTACGCTTAATATCCCTATTGTGCTTGAAGGAGCACTGGATATATCAAAGAAAGGTGGAGTAATCCATCAGTCTAAATATTCTGTTTCTGTTTTATGTCTGCCTGACAATATCCCTGAGAACATTATAATTGATATTTCCGGCCTTGACGTTAATGATTCTGTTTTTACGCGTGATCTTTCTTTACCTGATGGCGTATCTCTTAACGATGCAGATGATATTTCTATCCTCAATATGGCTCTTGAGGCGAAAGAGATTGAGTCTGATGAGGGATCTGAGGAGGCAGAAGAATCTGAAGAGGCAACCGATAAAGGAGAAGAGAAAAAAGCAGATTAAAGATACCTGTCCCAATGATCAAAATTTAAACAATATTTCATGTCGAAGTTTTGAGCATTGGATTTGGGATATGAGATCTATTTATAATTTGGTGTTTGAAATTAATTGAATAAATTATGGCGGATTAGTCTATCCAGAAGTCAGATAAAATATTGGTAGGTCTTGGCAATCCTGGCAGGGGATATAATACCACAAGACACAATATCGGGTTCATGGTTTTAGATGAATTTGCCTCTGCACTTGGTTTTAATTTTCAAAGAAAAGGCTCCTTATATGAAGGGGCCTTTTCTTTTATCGGCGACGAATCCTTTTTTATTTATAAAACCTTTGACTTTCATGAATTTAAGCGGCAGAGCTGTCCAGAGAGTCTTTAAAAATACAGGGCTGTCAGGCCATGATTTACTCGTCATTCATGATGATATGGATATCCCTTTTGGCAGGGTAAAGCTCTCTTTTTCAGCAAGCGATGGCGGGCATAAAGGTATAAGATCAATTCAGGAAATACTTGGGACCAGGGATTTTTTCAGGTTCAGGGTTGGAGTTGGCCGTGCAGAATCATTGGATAAAACAATATCACATGTCCTTGGAAGATTTGATCATGATGAAAAACAATGTCTCCCCATGATTTTAAAAAATGTCATGGCCATGATCAAAATTTTTTTTGACCGCGGACAAAAGGAGACCATGAATCTTTTCCATGGCAGGGATATTTCAACAGGATTAATAAAATAAATACAATAATTGCGTGAAAAGTTTATTAATGGTTTTTCTTTCTTGACTCGATAATTTTAATGCGATACAATATATCAAAATGAAATACAAAAGAGGTGGTTGTCATGCCTACAAGCCTAAGAATACCCTCGGAAAAAGAAAAGATCATTAAGCATGCCGCATTGAAAGCAGGGAAGACGAAGACTGCATATATTCTTGAAACCGTGTATGAAAGATTGGGTCTATTAAAATCACGGGAACAAATGATAAGGGAACTGGCCGGCTGGTTGTCTTATGAAGAGGCCGAAGAGCTGAGGTGCTCAATAGAGATTTTCAGCAAGGTCAATGAGGGAGACTGGGAGTGAAGCTTGTCCTGGATACAAACATTTATTGTGACTATGCAGAGGGAGTATCTGAGACCGTGGATATGATAGCTGCTCATGGTGCACATATTTATATTCCGTCTGTTGTTATCGGCGAACTTACTTTTGGCTTTATGAAAGGAAAAAAACAACAATTTAATGAGAGGAAACTACACCAACTCATTAGTCGTTTGCAAATTGAGATCATTGATGTAACTGCTGATGTTGCAAGAAAATACGCTATAATTTATTTATCTCTATCGAAAAAGGGAACCAGGATACCGATCAACGATGTGTGGATCGCAGCATGTTGTATGGAAACAGGAGGAACGATCTTAACAAGGGATAAGCATTTTAAATACGTAGATCAAATAGAGTCTATTGTGCTGTAACTTTGCCATTTTTATTTCTGAATAAACGCTAAAGATAATAAATTAGTGAAAAGAGATAACAAAATAAATGAAATTTATTGATGAAATTTGTTATAAAAGGTGATATATGCAATTGTGTTTGTGAAATTTGTTTCTAAATATGATTTTTAATATTAGTTAGATGTTATGTTTTTATAAAAATAAGACTTTTTTTGGGTATTAATTTTTTTATTTTTAAGGAGGTTAAGTTATGACTTGGGTTACATTGGTTAACGTTTCACCATTTTTAGGCCTTGTGGGGCTGGTTACTGCGCTGTTGATTTTTTTATATCTGAAGAGTCAGCCTAATGGACCGGAGTGTACACAAAATCTTGAAGAGATGGTGCATGATGGTGCTATGACTTTTTTGAAAAAAGAGTATAGCATCCTTGTTTTTTTTATTGCTGCTGTATTCGTCCTTATTTTTTGTTTTATTGACAAACAGACATCCTTTGCTTTTCTTGCCGGTGCAGCCTGCTCAATAGTAGCAGGTTATATTGGAATGACTGCTGCCACAAGAGCCAATTCCAGAACAGCTATCGCTGCCATGGAAAAAGGACAGAAAGAAGCCTTGAAGATCTCATATTTTGGCGGGGCAATTATGGGGCTTTCTGTTGCCAGTATTGGTCTTATCGGTGTTGGTATTTTATATTATCTTTTTGGAGGAGATCCTGAAACAGCTAAATACATTAATGGTTTTGCAATGGGCGCAAGTTCCATTGCCCTGTTTGCAAGGATGGGTGGTGGTATATATACAAAAGCTGCTGATGTCGGGGCTGATCTTGTAGGTAAGGTTGAAGCAGGTATTCCTGAAGATGATCCAAGAAATCCAGGAACCATTGCAGATAATGTTGGTGATAATGTTGGCGATATAGCTGGTATGGGTGCTGATATTTTTGAATCTTATGTTGGTTCCGTAATAGCTACAATAGCAATTGCCGCGACAATGGTTCCTGAAGCGATGCCAGATGGCGCAAGTAAGGCAGCCTATATGGCAATGCCTCTTCTCGTTATTATGGCTGGTTTGGTAGCATCATTTTTTGGTATTTTTTCAATCAAGGTTATGGGTAATATGAAGCCTCAGCTATTTCTAAGGTATTCAACTTTTATCGCAGCTGCGGTTTTGATTATACTCTCTTATCTGATTTGTAATGGTCTTGGACTTCCAATAGGTATCTTCTGGGCGATAGTATCCGGTCTTGTAGTAGGTATTTTCATCGGTCTGGTTGCTGAGTATTATACCTCAGGGCCTCCGGTAAAGAAAATTGCGAAGAATTCAGAAACAGGTCCGGCAACCGTTATGATCTCAGGCCTTGCAATAGGTATGGAATCATGTGCCCTTCCTGTGCTCGGTATATGTATTGCTACATTCGTGGCCTACAAGGTTGCCGGAGTTTACGGCATAGGCATCTCTGCTGTTGGCATGCTTTCAACGGTTGGCGCTACAATGACAGTTGACGCTTATGGGCCTGTTGTTGATAATGCTGGTGGTTTTGCCGAGATGTGTGAGCTTGGACCTGAAACAAGAAAAATTACAGACGGTCTTGATGCTCTTGGAAATACAACTGCTGCCATAGGCAAGGGTTTTGCAATCGGTTCTGCTGCATTAACAGCACTTGCACTTTTTACCGCATATACTCAGGCTGCCGATATAAGTTCAATTGACCTTACGAACCCAATGGTTATTATCGGTGCTTTTATCGGAGCAGTCGTGCCTTTTCTTGTTGCTGCTCTTACCATGACAGCGGTAGGCAAATCAGCATTTGCAATGGTTGAAGAAATTCGTCGCCAATTCAGGGAGATACCAGGTCTTCTTGAAGGTAAACCCCGTGTAAAACCGGGACCTGAAAAATGCGTTGCAATTGCGACTACATCCGCACTTAAACAAATGATTCTTCCTGGTCTTCTTGGTGTTATGACTCCTGTTGTGGTTGGCCTTTTGCTTGGTAAAGAGGCTCTCGGCGGTACTTTGCTTGGATGTACCCTTACAGGTGTTATGATGGCTTTGTTTATGTCTAATGCCGGTGGTGCATGGGATAATGCTAAAAAATATATTGAAGAAGGTAATTTGGGCGGCAAGGGTTCGGAAAATCATAAGGCAGCAGTCGTCGGCGACACAGTAGGCGATCCCTTCAAGGATACATCAGGGCCGACAATGAATATTCTGATCAAATTAGTTGCTGTTGTTTCTCTTGTTATTGCTCCTGTATTAATGTCATTAACACCAATTGTTGATAAAATTTTCAAATAAGCAATTATTAATACAAGAGATCGGCGGGTTATAAAATCCGCCGGTCTTTTTTTATCTAAAAATATTTGTAACTACTCAGGTGGATAGGTAAAAAGTGTTTTTTATGGGGGGATGTAGCTCAGTTGGGAGAGCGCAGCGTTCGCAATGCTGAGG
>DAOWOC010000258.1 GCA_030642225.1 Deltaproteobacteria bacterium | reverse complement strand
TTTCACTTATAAATGCGGGTTCTGTTTTATGATCAGGGCATTTATTGTCTACAAGCTCACGTTCAAGATAAAAGCGTTCACATCCGTAACAGTAGAGCCCCCCATATTCACTGAAATAGATATCTCCTTTGTCATATATTTTTTGCAGGATTTCTATAACAACCTTTTTATGTCTTTCCTCAGTAGTCCTTATGAAATCATTATTGGAGATATTGAGCCTGGGCCAGAGTGATTCAAATTTATCGCTTATCCTGTCTGCATATTTTTGCGGTGTCTCATTGTTTTTTTCAGCGGCCTTGATGATTTTATCCCCATGCTCATCCGTTCCTGTTAGAAAATATGTTTCTTTTCCTGCCAGCCGGTTGAATCTTGTGAATACATCCGCCACTATGGATGTGTATGCATGACCTAAGTGAGGTTCGGCATTTACATAATAAATAGGTGTTGTAATATAAATCATATCAGTTTTATTCTTCATTTTTTTTAGCAACTTTCATCTTATTTTTTTTAGGTTTTTGGATATGTTTGATCTCACAGACTTTAAATTCTTTTTCAATATCGTCAATAATCACAGTTATTTTATCTTGAAGTATATTTTGTCTGATAACCTTGCCATCCCCTGATGGTGTTGAAACTGTTTTTCCTATTTTGGGCATGCCTTTTTTCATGTCGCAGTAAGAATCATATTCATATCGCAGACAGCAAAGGAGCCTTCCGCATGTACCTGAAATTTTGTTTGGGTTCATGGAAAGGTTCTGTTCTTTTGCCATTTTTATAGATATTATATGAAATTCTTTCATATAACTTGAACAGCAAATTTCACGGCCACAAATACCAAGGCCGCCAACCATTTTGGCCTGGTTTCTGACTCCTATCTGCCTCAATTCAATGCGTGTCTTTAGCTCTTTTGTGAGGTCCTTTATCAGTTCCCTGAAATCTACCCTGCTGTTAGCCGTAAAAAAGAAGGTAATCTTACTGCCGTCAAAAAAATACTGCACATCAACAAGCCTCATGCCAAGGCCTCTTTCTTCTATTTTTTTATTGCAGAAATCAAAAGCCTGTTTTTCAAGCTTAAGATTTGTCAAGTGTTTTTCAATATCCTTGGGCTGTGCAATTCTGTAGACCGGTTTTAATTTTCTTTCAGGTATGGATTTTAGCCTTGGCGGTATTTCTACTGTGCCAAAGGCCAGCCCTTTTTCAGTCTCAACTATTACATAATCACCTTTTTTAAGAACAAAAGGGCCTGCTGTAAAATCATATATTTTACCATCTTTTTTAAATGATATGCCTGTCATTTTTATCATTTATTGATTTTCTCCTTAACATAAAAATCAATCTTATTGATCTGTTATTTTCAAGAAAAGTGATTCAATCGCCATCTGCGGATTGACATTTTCATGAATCGCTTTTTGAGTTTCATTAAACGCATCAAAAATCCTGAGAAAAAAAGATTCAGGAATAGTATGTATTGAATCTCCCAGGGATAATATTGTTTCATACATTGATATATGTTTTTTATCAATGTTCTGTTTTATTAAAAACATATCCCGGCATAAAAGTTTACCCCATTCTAAAAGATTGGGCAAATGGTCGGACATTTTGGAGATTTTCAGCGCCATATCAAGTGTTTCTTTGATTGCCATTCTATTCCCGTATGAGAATAATTTTATAAGAGATTCTTTAAACGAAGATATAATTTTATCATCCATTGTAACAGCAATAGCCATCCCAGGGCTTCCGCCAAAGATATTTGCAATCTGTACCGCTGTTTTATTGTCTGTCCCGAGTTTTTTCTGAATAATCGTTGCTGCCATGTGGTCAGGGAGGCTGTAAAAATAGAGTTTCATACATCTTGATCTTATTGTGTCAAGAAGCGAATCATCTCCCAGCGCTGTAAGTATAATGATATTTTGCGGTGGCGGTTCCTCAAGTATCTTGAGTAATGCATTTGCAGCATGTTCTTTGAGGAGGTGTGCATCAACTATGATCCAGACCCTTGTTCCGTCCTCAACAGGCGGAAAGATCAGTTTTTTACAGGCATCCCTTATCTGTTCTATTTTAATCGATTTTGTCTCGGCTATGGTCTCAATAAAATCAGGATAGTTGTTATTATTAAATCTTCTGCAGTTTTTGCATTCAAGACATGGGGCATTGTCCTTATCAAGACAGTTAACAGCCATTGCAAAAAGACGCGCAGTTGTGTGTTTTCCCACTCCGGCAGGTCCTGTAAAGAGAATGGCGTGTGGAAATTTATTATTTAATAGCATGGTCTTAAGACCGTTTATAGCATGTGAATTCCCAAGAATAGCGTCAAATCCGCAAGCTGGCGTGCTGTTGTTTATATCCATATTTATAGCTTTTTGTCCCGGATGTTTATGATCTCTTTCCATATATTGTTATGTATCTCATTGATTGATCCAAGGGCATCTATTACTTTAATTCTTTTTGGTTCATCCTCTGCAATAGCAAGATAACCGTTTCTAACCCTGATATGAAAAAGCATTTCTTCTTTTTCAATCCTGTCCTTGCCGGTTTTTCTTGAGCCAATCCTTTTAAGCCCTTTTTCAGGGTCAAGATCAAGCAGGATTGTTAAGTCAGGTTTAAGGCCACTGGTCGCCCATGTGTTAAGCTGTTTTAAAAAGTCAAGATCAATCCCGCGGGCATAACCCTGATAAGCGGTAGTGGCATCGTAAAAACGGTCGCACAATACCGCCTTATTTTTATCTAATGCCTTTTTTACTATTTCTTCACAGTGCTGTGCCCTGTCAGCCATAAAGAGTAGCAGCTCGCTTTTATGGCTTATTATTTCTTCCCTGCTGTGGAGGAGAAGAGACCTGATAGCATTTCCAAGGGATGTCCCACCCGGCTCCCTCGTTACTATGATCTCAAGGCCG
>DAOWOC010000319.1 GCA_030642225.1 Deltaproteobacteria bacterium | reverse complement strand
GTCTTTATGCCTTTTGAGGATAAAACCCTGGCAGCCTTAAGCCCGTCCGGTGTCATTGGAATCTTAACTGCCACATTGGGATGTATGGCGGCAAGTATCTCTGCCTCTGCTATCATGCCGGGGGCATCTGTTTTAATGACCTCAGCGCTTACAGGGCCATCTACTATACTGCAAATATCCTTAATACGTGTTTTAAAATCACATCCTTCTCTGGCAATCAGAGAGGGATTGGTGGTAACCCCATCTACCAGGCCAAGTTCATTTGCATCTTTTATTTCTTCTAAATTCGCTGTATCAATAAAAAATTTCATTTTAATCTCTCCTTTATCTCTTCCCATGGCAAGGCTTCAGAGCCAAGCGGCATAATTCCCCCTGTTTTTATATCTATAGACTCTATTAATTCTGTAATATCAACCTTTAATTCCGAATGAATTAATTCAGGTGAAATATCTGACAAAGGTTTAAGCACAAAAAGTCGTTCATGCATTCGTGGATGCGGGAGACATAACTCTGCTCCATGATTTATCTCGTCAGCATACATGATTAAATCCAGGTCAATATTCCTTGGCCCCCATTTTCCCGTGCGTTTTCTGCCCATATTATTTTCAATCATTAACAGATGTTTCATTAACTGCAATGAGGTCAATTTGGTATTAACCATTATTACACCGTTTACAAACCTGTCCTGGTCTGTATTCCCGACCGGAGCAGTATTATAAAGTCCTGAAAGTCCAGTAACCTTTAATTGTTGTATTTCTGCTATTTGTAAAACAGCAATACAACAATTTTTAACCTTGTCACCTATATTAGAACCAAGCCCTATCCAAGCCTGGAAATAATTTATCTGTTTCACATTTTACTACTTTTTATAAATTTATCATATTTAAAATTATGAAATATTTAAGGCCTTTTTTATATCCGGCATCGCTTTTTCCATTCTCTTGATCGCCTGTTTAAAACGTCCTACTCCAACGGTTAAGGCCATCCTGATATATCCTTCGCCATATTTGCCAAAACCATTCCCAGGGGTGGAAAGAATACCGGTTTTTTCAAAAAGTATCGAAGAAAAATCAGCTGCCCCGGTTCCATCAGGTATTTTAATCCATACATAAAAAGTAGCTTCCGGTTTTTTAGCGTTTAAACCAATATCAGCTAATCCCTTAAGCAGCACATCACGTCTTTCACTATAAATAAACCTCATTTCCTCAATACATGACTGATCATCTTCAAGTGCGGTTATCCCTGCACATTGAATAGCATCAAACACACCTGAATCAATATTGCTTTTGACCTGACCAAGCGCCTGGATCAAATCAGGATTGCCGGCTGCAAAGCCGATTCTCCATCCGGTCATATTATAGGTCTTGGATAAAGAATGAAATTCAATACCAATATCCATCGCACCTTTGGCCTGAAGAAAAGAAGGTGGAATGATTTCATCAAAATACATCTCTGTATAGGCTGCATCATGACATACAATTATATTGTGTTTTTTTGCAAAGGCTGCCACATTTTCAAAAAACCCAATGTCTGCTACAGCTGAAGTAGGATTATTGGGATAATTCAAAAACATTAATTTGGTCTTTTTAAGAATATCTTCGGGTATTTTTTTAAAATCAGGTAAATAATTATTTTTTTCAAGCAGAGGCATTAAATATGGTTCTCCGCCGGCAAAAATCGTTGCAGACAGATAAACAGGATATGCTGGATCAGGTATTAAAACAATATCACCTGGATTTATCAGTGCAAGAGGCAAATGGGCTATCCCTTCCTTTGAACCTATGAGGGTAATAAGATTTGAGGATGCCTCCATATCAAGATTAAATCTTTTATTCAGCCAATTTGCCGCAGATTCCTTGAATATATTCATACCTGAGTATGATGGATATTTCTGATTTTCTGGATCAGTTGCAGCTGTTTGAAGACTTTTTACTATATGTGAAGGGGTCGGCATATCAGGATCACCAACACCAAGATCAATAATATCAACCCCTTTTGCCGCAACATCAGCCTTCTTTTTATCAAGTTCCTTAAAAAGATACGGCGGCAATTTTTTCAGCCTTTCAGCTTTTTCTATTTTCATTAAAGATATCTCCTGAAAATTTTATTACATTCCAAGGACATCCTGCATGGAATACAAACCAGCAGGCTGCCCGACAATCCAACGCGCAGCCCTGAC
>DAOWOC010000031.1 GCA_030642225.1 Deltaproteobacteria bacterium | reverse complement strand
CCTTGTGATGAACTGTGAGCTCACGAAGTTTTTTGCCTGTGAATTCGCGCCCGCATCGAGCACATATCCATGGATAAATTTTGAGCGCCTGCTCCCGATAATCCTGTTCCCGCTGCTGCTGTTCGCGCCTGGCATCGGCAACAACCCTGTCTATCCTGTCTTTGTCCAATTGTGTCTTTTTCAACGGTATCTACTCACCTTTGAGTCGCGTCATTCAGGCCAGGCGACTCGTATAAGAAATCATTGAATTTAGAGTTGATTTTAAAACTTTGATATTTAATCATTTTTTTTGCAAAACAGCAAACTTTTCATTTAATTTTGCATGTACATAATCAGGCACAAGGCCTTTAACATTACCACCGGCCATACTTGCCTCTTTAATAATAGAAGAACTTGTATAAATCCACCTGTATGCAGTCATAATATAAAGGGTCTCTACCCTGTTATCAAGCCACCTGTTCATAAGAGCCATCTGGAACTCGTATTCAAAATCTGAAACAGCCCTAAGTCCCCTGATAATAGCATTTGCGCCGACCTTCTGAGCATAATTTACAAGAAGACCGTCAAAGCTGTCTACCTCCAACTCAGGATTATCTTTTTTAATAGCATTCAGTATATCGAGACGTTCTTCACTTGAAAAAAGAGGGGTTTTTTTGGGATTAACCGCCAGGGCTATAATCACCCTGTCAAAAATTTTTAAAGCACGCTTTGCAATATCTAAGTGACCATTTGTAATAGGATCAAATGTCCCTGGATATATAGCTAAACTACCCATTGTATTCACTCCCGCAAGAATTTTATTTTAATATTGAATCATAAAAAGAAATATATTTTTCTTTATATTTTTTCTGCATGAAAAATCTGAGATAAAGCCGGTCATCCGGCGCTTTTTCCCTGCATGAATGTTCAACCACCACCACGCCGTCTTTATTTAAAAGCTCTGATGAATCAATTAATGACAATGTCTCTCCAACAAGACCTTTATCATAGGGCGGATCCATAAAAATAACATCAAATTGCCAGCCAGTTGCTTTAAGGATTGATATGCCTTTTTTTACAGTTTGATTGATTAATGTAACCTTCTCTTTTATAGAACATAGTTCAATATTTTTTTTTATTATCTTTAATGAATATGGGGCATTTTCAATCATAACAAGATTAAGAGCCCCATGGGACAAGGCATCAATACCAAATGCCCCTGTGCCTGCAAAAAGGTCCAGCACATTTTTATTGCAAAGGCTGTTTTGTAAAATATTAAATATTGCCTCTTTTACAGCATCAGCTGTTGGGCGTATACTATCTCCTTTAAACGGAGAAAGTTTCCTGCCCTTAAGACTGCCTCCGGTAATACGCAAAGATTAAATTCCTTCTAATACCATAGAGGCCGTACCCTTTGCCCTGAATGCCTCAAAAAATTCACAGGCTCCTTTATAAGCAGCTTCTTCTATCTTTGCTTGATACTCTTCAGGTATATTGTCAATTTTTTCTTTAAAGGGTTTGGTTGCCATTTTCAGATTTTTATTATTTCCCTTTGCCCAGGCCTTCATCTCATTCATTAAGTCTTCAGGCATATTATTATGGGCAATGTTCTGCCAGTTGGTGCCGACATTTGCCTTGCGAATTCCATAATCGGCAAATTTCCCTATAAGGTGAAGCGGTGTACCTGTGACGCCATGCTGGGCTATTATAACCCCTGATTTTATAATTTCATTAAATATTTCTCCTGTACGTTCCAGATCAATACTTACCTGCTCGCCATCAAGATAATTGCCATGTTTAGAGCCATTATTTATTGCAAGCATTTCCGGGTGTACGCCATTTGAAATAAGGCCGGAGATAAATTCAACCGCCTCGGCTACTGTTGTCAGCGAACCATCCTGCCCTGCTGATTTAATTTCCCCAACCTCAACTTCAAGCCCAAGGCCAGCCTTTAAGATAGGTTGTACAAGGTCCGTGGTGATGCGTATGTTGTCAGGAATTTCATTAAAAGAAGCATCAATGGCAAATGATGTATAACCGGCATCCAACTCTGCAGCTATAAGCTTTCTTGCCGAATCAATATCTTTTTTATCAGTACTTTTAACTGTAATATGATCACCATGGATAAAAAATGGTTTTTTAAGATTACATGCCCTGGCATAATCAATGACTGTCTTTGAATAAATCTCAGGATTCATACCGGTATAACCACCATCAATATCACCTTCACTTTTTGCAAGCTCGAATCCAACTACTGCATCCATGTCCGAAGCAGCTCTCATTATACCGGGTATAACATGTTTAATCCTCGTGTTGCAGGTCATTATGATTACAGGTTTATCCTTTAAAACCCTTAATATATCCTTACTGTTCATAAGGAGTATTTCAGCATTGCCAATCCTTTTTTTTGCATTTTCAGGGATGAGTGAAAGCGCTTTTTTTATCCTGTCTGTCATATTAATTCTCCTTAGTTTATTGAATTTTTTTAAAATTTAAAAAATATATAGAGAAAATGGCTCATAGATATTCATTTATCAGTATTTCAGCGATCTGTACTGCATTCAGCGCTGCTCCTTTTCTTATATTATCAGCAACCACAAAAATTTCCAGCCCGTTTTCCTGGGAGATATCCTCTCTTATCCTGCCCACAAGCGTTTCATTACCGCCGGTAGCATCCATGGGCATAGGATAAATATTCTCATCAGGATTATCCATTACCCTTATGCCCGGAGCATTAAAAAGAATGGCGCGCGCATCTATGGCAGAGAGTTTTTCCCTTGTTCTGATATTAATAGATTCCGAATGTCCATAAAACACGGGAACCCTGACCGTTGTTGCTGAGACCATAATGGTATCGTCCTCAAGGATTTTTCTCGTTTCATGGAGCATTTTCATCTCTTCTTCAGTATAACCATTACCCAAAAAAGGACCTATGTGAGGCAGACAGTTAAAGGCAATCCTGTGGGGATATACTTTTACTTCCACCGCCTGGCCGGCCATAATTGACTGGATCTGCTGCTCCATCTCTAATATGGCTTTTTTCCCTGTGCCTGACACTGCCTGATAAGTTGCAACAACAATACGCTCTATTCCACAGGCCTTTTTAATCGGATTCAAGGCCACTACCATTTGTATTGTAGAACAGTTGGGGTTGGCAATAATTCCCTTTTTTTTGTAATCCCCAACAGCATGTGGATTGACCTCAGGTACAACAAGTGGAATGTCAGAGTCCATGCGCCATGCATTTGAATTATCAATCACTACACACCCGGCTTTTGCTGCAACAGGCGCAAAGTCTCTGCTCGGGCCGCTGCCTGCTGAAAAAAGGGCTATGTCCACGCCTGTAAAGCTATCTTCAGTGAGTTCTTCTACTATATATCCAATGTTATTAAACATTACTTCCATGCCGGCCGATCTTTTTGAGGCAAGCGGTTTAAAGGCGCTGACCGGAAATTCCAGCTCTTCAAGAACGCGTATCATCTCACCGCCGACTTCTCCGGTAGCTCCAACCACTGCAACCGTATATTTTTTATTATTCATTTCTAATATCCCTTATTAGAATTTTTGTAACCGTTCACGGTTGTCGGTTCACAGTTTTTTCAATGAACTATGCAACGATTGAAGCATTTTGGATATTGATTTCAACCAAAATTTTTTCCAAACTTCTAAATCTTCAAAAGAGGATTCCATAATTCTCCTTTACCTTCTGTTTTTTTCAACCGTGAACCGATAACTGTAAACCGTGAACGGTTACGAATTTTTATTCAAATAAATCTACTGCATAACGGGCAACAATATCGCCAAGTTCTTTTGTGCCCATACCCATGTTGCCGGCTGAGAGTGATTTTATATCATTTTTAAGAGCTTGTTTTATGGCTTTTTCAATCGCCTTTGCCGCCTTTTCCTCTTTAAGATATTCCAACATCATCTGTACTGCTGCTATTGCCGCAAGAGGATTAATAATATTTTGACCTGTATATTTCGGCGCCGAACCTCCAATAGGTTCAAACATTGATGTACCGCCAGGATCAGGGTTTATATTGCCGCCGGCGGCAATACCCATGCCGCCCTGAATTATAGCGCCAAGGTCAGTTATAATATCACCAAACATATTATCAGTTACAATAACATCAAACCATTCAGGATTTTTAACCATCCACATGCAGGTTGCATCCACATGCGCATAATCGGTTTTTATCCCGGAATATTCACCGGACATTTCATTAAAAACACGTTCCCAAAGATCAAAGGCATAAGTCAAGACATTTGTTTTACCACAAAGAGTAAGCTTTTTATCCCTGTTACGTTTTTTTGTATATTCAAATGCAAACCTGATGCAGCGTTCAACGCCTTTGTGTGTATTTATAGATTCCTGAACAGCCACCTCATCCCGTGTACCTTTTTTTAAAAAACCGCCGGAACCACAGTAAAGCCCCTCGGTATTTTCACGCACAACAACAAAATCAATATCCACGGGCTTTTTGTCTTTAAGAGGGGTATCATCTCCATCATAAAGCACAACCGGCCTTAAGTTGATATACTGGTCAAGTTCAAACCTTAGATTAAGCAATATCCCTTTTTCAAGAATACCCGGTTTTACATCAGGATGGCCGATAGCGCCTAACAACATAGCGTCCATCTGTTTGAATTCATCAATAATAGTTTGGGGAAGAAGCTCACCTGTTTTGAGAAATCTGTCACCGCCAATATCATAATTTACAATATCAATGTTTAATCCCGCCGGGCCGGATATCGCATCCAATACTTTAAGCCCTTCTTTTACAACCTCGGGGCCTGTTCCGTCCCCTGGAATAGTAGCAATTTGAATTTTTTTTGACATACTCATCTCCATGTGCAATGATTAAAAATATGTCAACATATAACATATTTGAAAAATAGATTACAGGCAAAATACCATAATAATTTAAGATTAAAATATGAAAAATATTCAAATACCCATTGCCTATGAAGGTTATCCATTTATTTTATTATCAGTTTTTGTAACCCTGATATTCGCTTTTTTAGGCTTAACTTGTCCTACTCTTGTATGTGTCGGCATTACCGCCTTTGTCAGCTGGTTTTTTCGTGATCCTTCACGTATCCAGTCAACGCATGAAAATGCCATATTTTCCCCGGCAGATGGAAAGATTATTGATGTTAGCAGGATAAAAAATACTCCTCATATCGGCGGAGAGGCATGGCGGATCAGCATATTCATGTCAATATTCAATGTGCATGTTAACCGTTCTCCAATACCTGGGAAAGTGGAATCCATATTCTATAAGCCCGGAGAATTTTATTCTGCAAATCTTTCAAAAGCCATGGAAAAAAATGAACAAAATGCTATTATAATAAAAGGACCTGGAAAAAAATATTATGTCGTGGTTCAGGTGGCAGGACTTATTGCGCGAAGGATTGTTTGCTGGGCAGAACAAGGTGATGTGCTCAAGGCTGGTCAGCGTATTGGAATTATCCGTTTCGGCTCAAGGGTTGATTTGTATCTCCCTGTAGATGTAAAGATCAAGGCTGCTTTAAATGAGCATGTTCGTGGCGGTGAAACTATTTTAGGGCTATGGAAATGAAAAAAATAACGAATTTTAAAAAAGAGCAAATAAAAAAAGGGATATATATACTCCCGAGCCTGTTTACATCCGCAAGCCTTTTTGCTGGTTTTTATTCTATTATAGCATCTTTACGCGGTGATTTTAAGGCCGCAGCCATTGCCATTATAATATCCACAGCCTTTGATTTTCTTGACGGCAAGGTCGCAAGAATGACCAATACATGCAGCCAGTTCGGTGTTGAGTACGATTCTCTGTCCGATCTTGTGGCATTTGGCGTAGCTCCCGGCATTATGATATATTCCTGGGCGCTTCAACCATATGGCCGGTTTGGATGGGCAGCTGCCTTTATTTTTATGGCATGCGGTGCATTAAGGCTTGCGCGTTTTAATGTCCATGCAGGGGAGCCAGGTTCAAGCCGTTTTACTGGTCTGCCAATACCGGCTGGCGGCGGCATGCTTGCAACAACAGTGCTCATTTATTATTATCTCGGTGGAGATGGTAATTTTAAACATATAACTATTCTTTTAATGACCTTTTTTATCAGTTATCTAATGGTAAGCAGTATTCCTTTTATGAGTTTGAAAAAAATGGAGTTTGCCAAGAAAAAACCATTTGAATTTTTAGTTTTTATAATACTTATTTTTGCTGTTATAGCGGCAGAACCCCAGATATCACTTTTTTTAATTGCAAGTATATACTGCCTTTCAGGCCCTTTCCTCCTCCTTAAAAGGCTGTTGTCTCCGAATATCGGTATAAAAGAGACAGCAGCCGAATCAATAGACAAGCATTGTTGAAAAACAGTTGTCAGTTATCAGTTTACAGTTATTGGTTCACGGTTGGAAAAACTGATAACTGATAACTGACAACTGTGAACTGTGAACTGTGAATTATTTTAATATTTTTAAAATGGAGGAAATAATGTCTGATAAAATATATATATTTGATACCACCTTGAGAGATGGCGAGCAATCACCAGGCGCGACAATGAACACGAATGAAAAGCTTAGGCTGGCAAGACAGCTTGAACGCCTTGGGGTCGATGTAATTGAGGCCGGTTTTCCTATTGCATCTTTAGGGGATTTTCAGGCGGTTGAGAAAATTGCCTTAAACGTAAAAGGGGTGCAAATAGCCGGTCTTGCAAGGGCAAATCCAAAAGATATTGAAACCGCATGGGAGGCCATAAAAAAAGCAGAAGCCCCTCGCATCCACACATTTATCGCTACATCTCCTATTCATATGGAACAAAAACTGCGGATGCCGCCGGAAAAAGTGCTTGAAGCAGCGAAAGAAGCGGTTAAGTTAGCAAAAAAATTTACATCAAATGTGCAGTTCAGCGCAGAAGATGCAGGCAGATCAGATATTGATTTTTTGTGCCGTGTAACAGAAGAGGTGATCAAGGCCGGTGCCATAACAGTAAATATACCTGATACGGTCGGTTACACCCTGCCCGATGAATTTGGGGAACGTATAAAATATTTAATGGAAAATGTCCCGAATATTCATCAGGCTGTTATCAGTGTGCATTGCCATAATGACCTTGGTCTTGCAGTTGCCAATTCGCTTGCTGCTGTAAGAAACGGGGCGCGTCAGGTTGAATGTACTATAAACGGAATTGGCGAACGTGCGGGGAATGCCTCTCTTGAAGAGATTGTCATGGCCATCAGGACAAGGGCGGATATTCTGAATTGCCATACAGATGTCAACACTCAGGAGATTTTTGCCTCAAGCCGTCTTGTAACCCATATCACCGGTATTATTGTTCAGCCGAACAAGGCAGTTGTCGGGGCAAATGCATTTGCTCATGAAGCAGGCATTCATCAGGATGGGATGCTTAAGGATAAACGCACCTATGAGATCATGACTCCTGAATCCATAGGCGCCACAGTAACCCCTCTTGTCCTTGGCAAACATTCGGGCAGCCATGCATTTAAAATACGGCTTGAGGAACTCGGATATCATCTTGAACAGAGTGATATTGACAGGGTTTTCAGTAAATTTAAGGAATTGACAGACAAGAAAAAAGAAATATTTGAGGATGATCTCCATGCCCTTGTTGCAGAGGAGGTTTTTCGCGTTGGTGAAAAATACCGGCTTGAATTCCTCACAGTATTAAGTGGATACGGTCTTATACCTACTGCAACTGTAGTACTTGAAATTGATGGAGAGATGAAACAGCTGGCCGGATTCGGATCAGGGCCTATTGATGCGGTATTTAATACAATTGCAAAATTGACAACTACCCGGGCAAAGCTCCTGAGATTTGCGGTCAATGCGATAACCGGCGGCACAGATGCTCAAGGTGAGGTGACAGTACGCATTGAAGAGGATGGGATAATAGTGATAGGCCAGGGTTCTGATCCTGATATTATATCAGCAAGTGCCAAGGCATATATCAATGCCCTTAATCGGCTTGATTATATAAAAAATAATCCGCGTATCAAGGCGTAAAGGCGGTTTACGGTTATCAGTTTACGGTTAGAAAAACAGTTTTATTAGGAGAATTATGGTGTCATCTTTTGAAGATTTAGAAGTTTGGAAAAAATCTTGT
>DAOWOC010000103.1 GCA_030642225.1 Deltaproteobacteria bacterium | reverse complement strand
TATTTTTAATAACAGCAAATTAGTATGCGGGTGTTAGGGGGCGCGGGAAAATTAAGGGACCCGATATTTTTTGGCCCGTGGGAAAAAAAGGAAAAAAAGAAACTGCTATAGCTTGAATTGTTTTTTCATGTTCAGGATTTCTTGGTGAAAATTTTCCTACTACAGCTAAATGATTAATCCCTTTTTCCTTGATCTCAGAACAAATCTCGGATATTTCTTCCTGATCAATCTTTACAATTTCACGCCCCCTGTGATCCATAACGCCTTTAGCAGTATAATAAAAATCTCCTATCTTATAATTTTCAGGGTTAATGCCCGGGCCGCTTGTAACAATTATTCCTACAGGCGGGGTCTTACCCTCTACTATTGCGTTTGTGGACAGGGTAGTACTAATGACAATTCGTTGGACCTGTCTTAAATCCTGATCTTTTAAAAGAGTCTCAAGGATATTGAGTCCAGTTGCCACAAGGTCCTGACTGTTAGTCCTGACCTTGGTTTTTTTAAAGACACGGCCATCTTTAATCAACACAGCATCCGTGTGGGTCCCACCCACATCAAGCCCAACTAACATTTTTTCCACCCGGAACCAATGCCTGTCATAAAGATTTGATTTATATTGTTATAAGTAGTCATTAATTATAATTTTACTTAAACAGTAATTATTTGTCAAACATAATTAATCATGAAGTGTCTACTAATATAAGCTTGTGATTTTAGCCACAAAACTGCGGGGACAGAACCATCTATCTCTGACCCGGCTCAAATGACCGGAGTTTCAATATAAAAATAAAAAAATCTGCTTGATATTAAATGACAATTGAGTATAAAAGATTTGCTGGTTGGATAAAGGACTCGCCCCACTAAAAAAAATTTTAAAAAAAAGGCAGAATAATGGCTTCTCAGATAGATGATATAACAATTAATTATAAAGAAGATGATCTTCTTGTAGTAAAGGAACTTGATAAAACAGTCCTTTCAAAAGGTGCATGGACCACTATTATTTTTAAATACCAGCAGTGGGATAAAAAAAAGGAAGAATATAGTCCGGAACGTTTTACCATCAGGCGTTATCGCAAAATGAACGGTCAATATACGCCTCAGTCAAAATTTAATATATCAAGTGTTGACCAGGCACTCAAGATTATTGATGCGCTTCAGGGCTGGATTAATAATCTGAAAAAATGAATCTCAATACAAAAAAAATCAACAAAAAATTAAATATTCTGTTTTTTTTGATTAACCTGTTATTTTTATCATTTCTTTAACCGCACTAAGTGCTTTTATACGTATATCTTCAGGTATCTTTACTATATTTTCCATTGTCTCAAGCGCTGCAAGGACATCATTAAGACCTGTTTTTTTCATGTTCGGGCATATCAGCTTTTTCCCTGGATCGTAAAACTTTTTGTCTAATGCAAGCTTTTGCATTGGATAGATTATGCCTGATTCAGTGCCGATTATAAATTCCTGATACTGCGATTTGGCAACTGTTTTGAGCATGCCGGATGTTGATGCAATCACATCGGCAATATCCAGAACCTCTTCCCTGCACTCCGGATGAGCAAGAAAAAGGGCATCAGGGTGTTCTTTTTTGGCATTAATAACATCATTCGCCCTTAAATTGTGGTGTACAGGGCAGTAACCCTCCCAGAAAAGCACCTTTTTTTCTGTATGTTTTGATGAATATTTGGCAAGATTTTGATCAGGGCACATAAAAACCTTATCAGTATCCATTGAATTAACTACTTTTATGCAGTTTGCAGAGGTGCAGCATATATCTGTTTCAGCTTTTACAGAAGCTGTTGAATTAACATAGGTAATAACAGGGACATTGGGATTATCTTTTTTAAAATCAATAATATCTTCCGCATCAATCATATCAGCCATGGGACATGTTGCATCAAGCCTCGGGAGTATGACGGTTTTTTCAGGGCACAGGATAGACGCTGTTTCAGCCATAAATAAGACGCCGGCAAAAACAATCACTTCCGCATCCGTCTGGGCAGCCTTGCGGCTAAGTTCAAGGGAATCTCCTGTTAAATCCGCTATATCCTGAATCTCAGGAGGCTGATAATTATGGGCAAGGATAATGCCATTTTTTTCCTTTAAAAGACTTCTGATCCTGATACTCAAATCTTTTTCTTTCAATTTTTATTCCCCCCGGTCTTATTCTGAAAATTTTTGCAAGAGTATATCTTTCCCAGGGTTATATGAAAATATACCCATATCAATCTCCCTGTTTATTGAAATTTCCTTAAATGTTATTTTATTGATATTGTCAAGCAGATCAATGGCTGTTACATGAAATATTCTGTAAGTTACAGGATTTACCCAAATTTCAAGTGATTTTACCTGATCGTTATTATTTTTTGGTATCAGGTTAAGCTGTATCTTATCTGAGCTGATATCTTGTTTAATGAGTGTGATATCAAATTCCTGCCTAAGGTCAAGCCCGCCGGAAAGTAAACCTTTTATAAGATGCGAGGAAAATATTTTTTGTGTGTCATAAAGATAAATCGTTTTTTCCAAGGGGACATATAACCATGTTTTATCGCCATTGGATATGAAATGCTGTTTTTCCGGTTCTAAATAATCCCATCTCATATACATTGGAGAGAAAAAATATATCATGCCTTTTGCAGCATTAAAGCCCATTATCTTTGAACCTGTTTCCTGTTTAAACTTTGCTGAAAATGATTTTGTCTTCTGAAATGTTTTTTCAACCTGATTTATAATCTCTTCAATATTATTATCCTGAGCATATGCATTTATAAACATAAATGTCATAAGTATAATAAAGGAAGAAAATAATAATAATTTTTTTTTCATAATTTCCCCGCTAAGATTGCGCGTGGTTTGCTCCCATCTGAGGGACCGACTATACCATCACGTTCCATGATTTCTATCATTCTGGCAGCTCTGTTATAACCTACTCTGAGACGTCTTTGTACCATGGAAATAGATGCCTGTCCGGTGTTGCATACCAGTTCAACGGCCTCATCATATTTTTCATCATAATCATCGTCTGATTTTATATCAGCCTCGTCTTTTTCCGGTATTTTTGTAATTGATTCATCATATTCCGGTGGACGCTGCTTTTTTAAAAAATCAGTAACCCTTGTAATCTCTTCATCAGACACAAATGCCCCGTGGATACGCTGCAAAAAAGATGTCCCTGGTGGAAGAAAAAGCATATCACCTGCGCCAAGTAATTTTTCAGCGCCTATTGTGTCAAGTATTGTCCTTGAATCAATCTTTGAGGATACCTGAAAAGATATGCGTGAAGGGATGTTTGCCTTAATAACCCCGGTTATTACATCAACCGATGGTCTTTGAGTGGCTAATATAAGGTGTATGCCAGCTGCTCTCGCCATTTGAGAAAGACGCATTATGGAATCTTCAACCTCTTTTGATGAAACCATCATCAGGTCAGCCAACTCATCTATAATAATAACGATATAAGGGATCGTTTCAAATATCTCCTCATTTTCTTCATCCTGCCCCTTATCTTCTGTCCTGTTTATCTCCAGGACACTCTTATTATAGCCTTCAATATTTCTGGCCTTTAATTTTGCCAGCAGTTTGTAACGTCGCTCCATCTCCATTACCGCCCATTTAAGAGCACTGGTGGCTTTTTTGGGGTCAACCACAACAGGATGAAGCAAATGCGGGATACCTTCATAGGTTGATAACTCTATTCGTTTAGGATCGATCAGGAGCATCCGCACCTCATCAGGGGTGGCCTTAAACAGGATACTGAGAATAATCGCATTTAACCCCACGCTCTTTCCCGTGCCTGTGGCGCCGGCTATAAGCATGTGGGGCAGTTTATTTAATTCTGTAATAACAGGCTGGCCCACAACATCTTTACCAAGGGAGACTGTTAATGGTGTTTTATTATTGAGGAATATTTTTGAATTTATAATTTCATGCAAATAAACAAGTTCTCTTTTTTCATTAGGGATTTCTATCCCGATAACTGCCTTGCCGGGTAATGGGGCAATGATCCTGATACTGATCGCCTTAAGCGCAAGGGCCAGATCATCGGCAAGCCCGGATATTTTAGAAATTTTTATCCCCGGGGCAGGGCTGTATTCATACATGGTTATAACCGGCCCTGGTTTCACCTCTGTCACATTGCCGGTTACTCCGAAATTTTCAAGTTTTTCCTCAAGCACTTTGGCATTATTAAGCAGAAGTTCCCTGTTTACAGGTAAACGTTTTACCTCAAAACGATCAAGCATGTCAGTGTCAGGTCTCTGAAAACCTTTTGCCGGTCGAAAGGCAACATTAAATATATCATTTGACTGCTTTGACTTATTTTTTTCTTTTACAGGAGATATTTTTATTGAAAGATCATCATCCTTGCTTTCAATGATTTTAGGGCCTGTATCCTCTGCCTTATCCTTGTCTGTATTTTCTTTTTTTGTTCTTTTTTTGAAGAAAAGTTTTTTCAGGATATTAAAGAAAAACAGAAAAAGTCCTTTAAATGAATTGATTATCTCTTTAAGGTTCTGTCCTGTAATTAAGATAAATCCGGTCAGAGTTACTACAGTCATAAAGACAGCAGTGCCCCAGATATATAGATATTTAAATAAAAAACCGCCCAGCGAGATACCCAGTATCCCCCCGGTTGTAATCATTCCATCACGAACATATATTTCCGGGCAGGCGACAGTAAAAAATATGCCGACAGTTAATATAAGAGCGAGATACCCTGTAACACTCTGAAGAAATCTGTCAATATCAGGTTTTATAACTACGAACCATATGGACTGTATTAAGGCAAGAGGTATTACAACGCTTCCCATGCCTGTCAGGAAAACAAGGATACCTGCTATATTGGCCCCTAATCGTCCCGTTAAATTTTTTACATGGCCGCTGTTTTGAGCATATGTCAAGACCGAAGGATCATGCGGGGTAAATGAATAAATGCTGATCCCGATAATAATGGCAATCCCAAACAGGATAACTGCCGATGTATCTCTTGCTATGCTGGATTTTGAAATCATTTTATTCATAACTCGTGTATATTAAAAAATACATACCAAGTCAAGAAAGACGATTTTTCTATGAATTTATCAAGAAGATTATTTCTATATAAAAAATAAAAACACCCTGTTTTAATAAAACTGGGTGTTTTTATTAAAAATTATTATTTTGAAGGTCTGTTTAAAACCAGTGTATCAACAACACCTGGTTCTGCAAGCGTTGATGTATCTCCAAAATTGTCAACATCATTGG
>DAOWOC010000226.1 GCA_030642225.1 Deltaproteobacteria bacterium | reverse complement strand
GTCATAATAAGGGCCGTGATAATAATCCGGTCTTGATGGCCATGCCCCTTCATAAGCTTCAAATCTTGCCAGCACCTGCACAAAATGATCAAGCTGAAATGATTCCTGAAGATTCCTTGGCGCCCTTGCAGGAACCTGTGTACATGTCCTGACAATCCCCATAAGCTCGTCTTTACGCTTTACATCAGATTCAAAATTTTCTGCTACTATCCTGGCAAGTCTGGCATATCTGCCCGCATAACGCATTGCTGCCTCAAGGATTAACTGCATGGCCTCCCAGTTTTGGATACGTTTATATAAAGGGAGAATATCAGGACCCGGCAGACCCGTTGTCTTTTCCTCTGCATCTTCAATATTACGGTCAAGCTCTTCAATAATATCGGCAAATCCGCGTTTGCCTGTAAGCCAGTATTCATAATCCTTGCCTGAATAACCATATGAAGATGTGGGGGCACCCCACCCGATAGCACCGCTCAAAAACTTAACCGCATCCTCAGGGTCAATCACAAGGGCAAATTTGTCAATGGCTGTCTCGCCAGCCCAAAAATCAGAGAGCCCTGCTATTGTTTTTAAGCCTTCTTCTTCCGGTTCAGGGATTATTCCCTTCTCATTATAGACCTCTTCATTTACCATACTGGCGCCCTCAACAATCCACTGGATAGTATGGGGAAGACTCCCCACATAACCCACAAGCTGCGCATTGTCAGTGATAAATATTGTTATATTATCAAGCACATGGGCAAGGGCCTTTGCCTTCCTGAGCATAATTGGATCATGCTGATTAGCCTTCCACGACTCTGTTAAAAGCAGGGGTCTCTCAAGGTCAATCTTTATTCCAGGCGCATAAACAGCTCCTACCGAACCTTTTTTCCAGACCGCCTTTCTTAAAAAATCAAGCCTCTTAGAACGCGTCTTTTCCGCAACCCACCACCATTCCTGATTCTGCTCAAGTTCTTTAATGCTTTTGTCTTTTGCTGTTTCAACCATGATAATCCTCCTTTAAAATAAAAAAAATAAAGCTGATAATGAATAATGATTAATGATTAATGATTAAAAACAGGCGATGTGTTACTGATTGACGAAAAGCATCTCTGATACCTCCCGCCAATCTATGATAAGATTTATAAAATGATAAGATTTTATTATCAAATATTACTTCTTTTGAAATGAAGAACAACTTGAGGCATCCATATCACCCATTACAGGTTTTGCCTTGTAATATGCCTGTCTTGGATCAACTACTCTTTGTACACAATCCCCCTGTGCTGGATTTTCTTCCATTGGAAAAAACTGTTTACATTCTTTACATGTTGGCATTTTATGCTCCTTTTACTATTCAAAAACCATTCAGAAAATATTAACGCAATTTTTATACCAATTTACAACGAAGCCATATCTCCTGCAAGACCTTCAATACCGGCTGATTTACCCCATGGGGCCTCACCCGGGGAGACCTTCTGCATGGACTCGCCCTTAAGCTCGTCTATTGCAAGCCATACCTGACATTTGGGACACTGCCTCATACTTACAGATGCATCTATCCTCGCATTATATAAATAACGAAATTCACTTACAGGGGCTTCATGACTGCATTCACTACACTTCATAATTTGATACCTCCCTTGTTAGTTATAAAATAATTTAAAGAAATTATACCTTACTATTAATTTTTTTTAAAACCCCTACCCACCAACAGTAACCTCAGGAACATAATCCAAAAACAGCTCTACCATCGGTTCAATAATATCATCACCAAGCCCCTCACCAGAAGGAAAAGGATATTCCATGCCAAAGGCCTGATATTTACTACCGGCATATGGATGATACGGCAATAAATCCACACCCTGCACACTATCCCCTAATCCTTCAATAAATTTTGCAGTGGCAAGAAGACTCTCTTTTGAATCATTTCTATTGGGAATAATTGGGACACGAATCCGCATATTAATCCCGGTTGCGGCAATTTTTTTTACATTTTCCAGGATCAGAGCATTACCCAGTCCCGCATAATCACGATGCACATCATTATCAACAGACTTGATGTCAAAAAGAATCAGATCAGTATATTTAAGGACTCTCTTAATATCCTCCCACGGGGCATGGCCACAGGTATCAAGTGCTGTTCCTATGCCTGCATCCTTTGACGCCTTCAACAGGCCATAAACAAAATCAGGCTGGGCCATAGGCTCACCGCCTGAAACCGTAAGACCGCCGCCTGAATTTTTAAAAAAGGCCTTGTCTTTTTCAACATCAGCCATTACTTCAGCGACAGTAACAATTCTTCCCCAGCATATAAGGGCATCAAATCTGCATGCCTTTACACACTGTAAACAAGTGGAACACAGGGCCTTGTCAATCCTCGGGATACCATCCTCATCCAAGATTAATGCCTCGGTTGGACAAACCTCAATACATTCTCCACATTTAGTACAATTGCTTATATATGGAATAACCTCGGGATAACGACGTTTACCCTCAGGATTATGACACCAGTCACAATCAAGCAGACAACCCTTTAAAAACACCACTGTCCTGTATCCAGGGCCATCATTCATACACATGGTCTGAATATCATTAATAACACCTATAACCTGCCCTTGTTCCATTACTTTTTCCTTTATCTCAATTGAGCATTATCTTCAAAACCTGAGCCACCAACCGTTGCATGTAAACCATTCTCATTATAAAAATCACTGATCATTTCAACAATGGCCGGTTCAGTAGACTCTGTTTCTTTAAGGTCCCATTTTATACCAAGCCAGCCATACTTGTCCTGACACCAGTTATGAAACGGGAGTAAATCAATTCTCGCTATCTTGCCAGGCAATGATTTTAAAAATTCAACAACCTTCTTGTGATATTCTATGGAATCATTATAACCCACCAGAATCGGAGTCCTTACCCAGACTTCCATACCTGTTTCAACCAATTTTTCAAGATTTTTTAAAATAATTTCATTTGGCACACCGGTCATTCTTTTGTGTTCATCAGAGTCCAGGTGTTTAAGATCATAAAGTATAATATCTGATTTTTCTGCAAGGGATTTAAGCACTTCCCACTTACAGTATCCATTGGTATCAAGACAAATATGAATACCTTTTTCTCTTGCTCTGACAAGTAATTTCCCCACAAATTCAGAATGCATGGTAGGTTCACCGCCGCTCATGGTCATACCGCCCCCTGAATTCTG
>DAOWOC010000048.1 GCA_030642225.1 Deltaproteobacteria bacterium | reverse complement strand
GTTCACAGTTCACAGTTTTTTCAACCGTAAACCGTAAACAGTTACGTTTTTTTATATACATCATAATCACCTTATAAGTTCAAGCACCTGTTCCATCTTCATACCTCTTGAACCCTTTAAAAGGACTGTGTCCTCAGGTTTTACAAGCTCTGTCAGTTTTTTTGCAAGGGTTGTATGATCTGTAAAAACATAAGTATCATTCCCGTTCATACCTTCTGCAACCGCCCCGTCACAATAATCAGAGGCATATTTACCGAGACCCAGTAAAATATCCCATCGGCCTCTTGCTATGTCCCTGCCTATATCCTTGTGAAAACTTCTTGAATCATTCCCAAGCTCAAGCATTGATCCAAGTACAGCGATAATACGGCCTGTTTTTGCGCTATTTTCCACTGTATTTAAAGCAGCACGCATTGAACCTGGATTGGCGTTATAAGAATCATTGATTACTGTATATCCCTTATTTTTTAATCTTATTACTTCCATTCGAAAAGGCGGGAGGATAGAATTCAAAAGTCCTTCCTGTATTTCCGATATATTGAAACCCATGGTTAAGGCTGTGGCTGAAGCTGCAAGCGCATTCAAAACAAAATGCTCGCCAACAAGCGGGATAACAACCCCAAAAGACCCCTTCTTGCTCCTGATTGTAAAATGAGAATTATTAAAATCATTGCTGGTTATATCAACACCTTGCACATCCGCATCATCACTCAATCCAAAAGATACAATCCTGCATTTACACAATTCTGACAACATCTCAAAATAAGGATCATCCCTGTTCAATATCATTGTGTCATCATGGCCCATCTCAGTTAAGAGTTCGCTTTTTGCCTTTGCAATATTGTCTAAACTTTTAAGCCCTTTAAGGTGGGCTGCCTGTATATTTGTAATAATACCGATACAGGGTTTGCAAATCGCTGCAAGCCTTTGAATCTCTCCGGCATGGTTCATTCCCAATTCCACCACCGCTGCCCTGTGATTCTTTACAAGCTTTAAAAGAGTCTTTGGCAGACCGATAAGGTTATTAAGATTACCTTCATTCTTTAAGGTCGAAAAACGCGTGTTAAGAATTGAATAAACCATTTCCTTGGTTGTGGTTTTACCATTTGATCCTGTTATTGCTATGACAGATATATTAAATTTTATCCTCCAAAGCCTGGCAATCTCACCAAGCGCCATTGTTGTATCCTTGACCTTTAAAACAGGACTAAATTTTACAGCAGAGCTTGACAGGTCAGCCGTATCATCAACAATTACCCCTGAAACCCCTTTTTTAAACGCTGTTTCAATAAAAGAATTTCCATTACAATTTTCCCCCTGTAATGCCACAAACCAGTCTTTACGGCATATACTCCTTGTGTCGGTTGAGATGCCGTTTACAATACAATCCTTGGGAATATTCAGCATAAGGCCATTTACAGCCCTGGCAATATCATCCAACCGAAGGGCAAATAAAACATCTTCATGATATGTGTCGTTATATGACTTTTCCGATAACGCCTTTTTTAATTCTTCTCTGTCATCAAAATAGATCCTTTTATTACCTGTTATCTGATAATCTTCATGCCCTTTCCCGGCAATAAGCAGGGCATCGCCAGCGCAGGCTATTTTCACACCAAGTTTAATAGCCTGTTTTCTATCGGATTCAATCAAATAACCGGTTTGACCTGCAATCGCATCATCAGGACTGATAATATTTTTTCCTGTCTTTGATATTCCATCAATAATATGCCTGATTATGATATCAGGGTCTTCGCTCCTTGAATTATCAGACGTAATAATTGCAATATCTGATAACTCTGCAGCAGCTTTGCCCATCAATGGACGTTTCAAGACATCCCTGTCGCCACCGCATCCAAAAACGCAAATCACACGTTTAATATTAAGGTTTGCTATAAGAGACAAAACATTTTGAAGGGCATCAGGCGTATGGGCATAGTCAACAAGGGCAAGTATATCGTGTTGATTCTCTATTTTTTCAAGCCTTCCGGGTATATTGGAAAGGTTTTCTATCCCCTTTGATATTGCATCTGCGGGCACGCCGAGTCCCCATGCCGCAGATGCGGCTGCCAGAATATTATAAAGATTTATTTTACCCAACAGATTTGATCTCACGGATATATAAGCATCAGGGGTTTTAATCCTGCATGACAATCCATGGGAAGATAAAATGTCAGTATAAACAGGCCGGACCAAGGCATTTTCATTTAAACCAAAGGTAATATTTTTATCTTTATTGCCCCTGCATATCTCAACGCCCTTTGGATCATCTATATTGATTACAGTTATGGTATCTTTAGATGACTCTGGTAATATATGTGTAAAAAGGATTTTCTTACTTAAAAAATAAGCGTCCATAGTTTTATGATAATCAAGGTGATCCTGGGAAAAATTGGTAAAAACAGCCGCATCAAAACTTGTGCCGTCCACACGATGAAGTGATAATGCATGAGAAGAGACCTCCATAACAACATGTGTCACGCCATCATCAGCCATCATGCGAAGAAGTTTCTGAAACTCTAATGCATCCGGGGTAGTATTTAATGCCGGTAAGAAATGCCCTTTATAACGGTATCCTATTGTGCCAATAACACCTGTTTCAAAACCAGCGGCCTTTAAAATTGATTCAAGAAGCAAACTTGTTGAAGTCTTTCCATTTGTTCCGGTAATACCTGTAATTGTGAGATCTTTTGATGGATGGCCATAAAATATTGAGGCAATCTCTGCAAGGGCTACCCTTGAATCCTTAGTTATAATAGATGTAATCCCAAAAGGAAGCTGCACATATTTTTCAGAGACAATTACCCTGGCACCTTTTTGAAGAGCATCTGAGATATAATCATGTCCATCCGCATTATACCCTGATATTGCGACAAAAATGCTATTTTCCCTGATCTTTAAAGAATTGTGTGATACACCTGCAACCTCACCGTCTGAAGGGCCTGTCCAAGAATCATATATCAGAGATTTTTTAAGTTCCAAAAGCCGCAAAATTTGCTTCCTTTAAGAATTTGAAAAATAAAGTTTTACGATCTTTGCAAACGGGGCGCCTGGCACAGGGTACTGTTTATTAAGCTTACCAGTGCCTTCTATAATAAAATCAGCGCCAAGTTCTTTCATTATTGAAACGACCTCGCCTATTGTCAAACCTGTCATGTCAGGCATCATGCCTCTTGTTAACACTTCATATCCTGTTTTTAGATACATGGATGGATTTACAGAGGCTGTCTTAATATTAACCGGACAGGATGAAGGGACGCCAAGATAATGCAATGAATATTCCATTACATTTTTAAAAACAGGGGCAGCCACAGTGCCGCCACCATGTTTACCTCTGGGGCAATGTATTGTTACAACAATAACTAATTCAGGATCATTGGACGGGGCAAACCCCATAAACAAACTGCTTACATCCTCATCAGAATATCTTTTTGTAACAGGGTCTATCCTCTGCGCAGTACCGGTTTTACCCGCCACACTATATCCTTCGATAAATGCCTTATGGCCGGTACCATTCGGCCCGACAACCGTTTCCATTATTCTTACAACCTTGGCAGCAGTTGATTTTGAAATAACCTGCCTTAACATCTCCGGTTCTATTGTCTTCTCAATATATCCATCCTTGTTTAAAATTGCCTTCACAATCCCCGGCTTTACGAGAACGCCCTCATTGGCAATTGCACCAAGGGCAGAAGCAAGTTGTATGGATGTTACTGATATCCCCTGGCCAAAACACAATGATGCCATATCGCTTTGCGTCAATTCACCAGGCGCTCTCAAAAGGCCCCGCATCTCACCCTGTAATGCAGCGCCGGTCTTTTCATTAAATCCAAAACTCCTTAAATAATTATATAAATTATATGTACCAAGTTCCCTGCCAACCTTAATCGCCCCTATATTGCTGGAAAACTGAATAATCCTGCTCAATGAAAGCCAGGCATAGGGCCGGACATCATTAATAAAATAATTCGCAACACGGTACCTGCCATTTTCACAGAAAAAAATCTTCTGTGGTTGCGCCGCACCTTCTTCAATAGCAGCAGCAGCAAGAAAGACCTTCATGGTTGAACCTGGCTCATAAGCAATACCTGCTGCCTGATTGCATCTATCGTGCAATTTTGAATAGCGGAACATGTTTGGATTAAACATTGGATTGCTTGCCATGGCGAGTATCTCACCATTTTTGGGATTCAATACTACAATCGAACCACTCCTAGCCTTATATTCTCCTATTACTGCGGCAAGCTCCTTTTCAGCCATAAACTGAATATTGGTATCAATCGTAAGCATGACATTTTTGCCATTATTTTCAGTAAACTCAGGACATTGAATCACCTGATAGTATGAACGTCTTTTACCGTCTTTATTGACCTGTATAAGTTGAGGATTTCCAAAGGTAAGAGTATTATTCAATGTATATTCAATGCCCTCAATACCTACTCCATCTATATTGGTAAATCCAAGGACATTGGCAGCAAGTTCACGATTTGGATAATAACGCCGGCTTTCAAGGGTGGTATAAATCCCCTCCATGTTCAAATTCCGTATTGCCATTGCCTCCCTGCCTGTAAGATAACGTTTCAGCCAGACAAAGGATTTTTTCAATCTCATTTTTTCAAGAAGTTTTTTCTTCGGAATATTGAGTATTTTTGCAAGTTTTTCCGAAAGCTCTATTGGATTATCAACATTATCTGGCACAGTAAAGGCTGATTCTACCTTAACAGTTGTAGCCAGGATATTTCCATTCCGATCAAACACATCTCCTCTGACATTTGGAAGACTGACGCAGCGTCTGACCTGCTTATCAACCTTATCCTCAAGCCATACCTGATTAAACACATGAAGTTCAAATGCCCTGTAGGTAAGAGTCAGCATAATAATGCATAAAAAAGCCACTATAATAATGCCCCTTACTTTATATCCACGGATAGGATATACGGGATTTTTATCCTTATTATTCTTTAACATCCCTGAACACCATAATCTGATCCTGCTCTGGAAATTGTAATTCATATTTAAGAACGCCTATCTTCCCCAGATTTTTTGGAGCCTTAAGATTAGCCATTTCAAGTTTAAATTTTCGGTTGAGTTCAAAAAGCATCTGCTGTGTTTTGTGCTCCCGTGCGATCTCATGCTGCAATCTTAAAAAATCAACATTTAACCAGGTTTTTGTTAATGCCCATAAAAAAATGATCAAAATTACTGCACTCAGCATAAAAGGAGAAAACATTCCCCTGATAAAAGGGGGGACATCCCATGAAAAATGACTGTTAATTATCCTGATAAAATTTTTAGACATATTTTAAAGTCTTTCTATAAATCTTAATCTGGCGCTTCTTGACCGCGGATTCTCTGCGCATTCATCCGTGCCGGATTTTATAGCCTTTTTAATAATATTTTTGACAACGCTTTTATGCCCGCAACCGCAAACAGGCATATCACGCGGACAAATGCATCCAGTTGACAATTCCTTAAAACGTTGCTTTACTAGCCTGTCTTCAAGAGAATGAAAACTTATTATCCCCAATCTTCCACCCTTTTTTAAGAAATCCGGCACACTATTCAAAAATATTTTTAAATTATCAAGTTCATGATTAACCTCTATACGCAGGGCCTGAAAAGTCTTGGTAGCCGGATGATGCCGTCTTGTCTTTGGTATAACTTCGGCTATCAGTGCGGCCAGTTCAACGGTATTATCAATGCTTTTTTTAAGCCTTGCCTTACAAATAGCCTTTGCAACCCTTCTTGAAAATTTCTCTTCGCCATATCTCCGGATTATTCTCGCAATCTCATCTTCGGTTTTTTGATTTACAATATGCCATGCGCTGATTTCTTCAGAAGCATCCATCCTCATATCAAGCGGCCCTTTATTCTGGAAACTAAACCCCCTGGCCTCATCATCCAACTGAAGCGAAGATATCCCAAGATCAAGGATGACTCCATCTACCTGTGGTATACCAAGCTGAACAAGACGCTCATACATAATAGAAAATGATGCATTAATCATGGTAAGCCTGTTTTTGTATTGTGAAAATTTATCTTTAATCCGATTTATTGCGTTAATATCTCTATCAAATCCAATAACAATACCTGTGGGACAAGATGTATCTAAGATTGCCTTTAAATGCCCCCCGCCGCCTACAGTCCCATCTACATATACCCCTTTATCCACGGGGTTCAAAAAATGAATAACCTCTTTTAATAAAACAGGAATATGACAGGATGCAGGCACTTTTTACAGACCTATTTCATCTGAGATTTCAGAACTATTCTGATAAAAATCTTTTTTAGCCTCCTGAAAAGCCTCCTCCCATAAATTCTTATCCCATATCTCAAGACTTTCATTCATACCAACCACAACTATCTCTTTTGTAAGACCGGCATCGTTGCGAAGCTCTGCGGGAATCCGAATCCTTCCCTGACTATCCGGCCGGCAATACTCAGCCCCGGAAACAAAATAATGTTTAAAGGCACGTAATTTTGGATTAAGGTTTGCTTTTCTGCCCAACTTCTCAAGTATTTTTTCCCATTTAACAGCAGGATAAGCGATCAAACAGCCCTCAAAATGAGTTACAAAAAGGTCATCACTATTAAAAATTCTTTTAATAGCGTCTCTAAAAACAGCTGGAATAGGCAACCTGCCCTTTGCATCCATATTCACTGTCCTGCGACCTGATAAATACATTTTTAAATCCTTTTAGGAAAAATTCACCTCTTTAACCCACTAATAAAATTAGTGTAACCTTAGCATATTAAATGGTCAATAAAAAATAAATATTTTTTTATAAAATATTATAATTTTAAGGTGTTATCTACAAAAAAATTATGGGGTGAAAAGTGGGGAGTTGTTTGAAACCATGCTTGACAAACCAATAAAAAGTCAAAAAAAAGAGCGGCTAAGGGCATGCCCCTGTAAATCACAAAAAAGGCAGTTTCCATTTACTTAAGGGAAACTGCCTTTTAAAACCAGCTTGAATAATCAGGGATGATTTTAATTTGCCACAACCATTGCTTCTGCAAAACCATCTCTTAATAATTTTTC
>DAOWOC010000163.1 GCA_030642225.1 Deltaproteobacteria bacterium | reverse complement strand
TGTCTGCCGATGCTGCTTCAGATTCCTGTCTTTTTTGCGTTATACAAAGTCCTTTTAAATGATATTACCTTGCGCCATGCGCCTTTTATTAGTCATATTCCCTTTACGGATATTGTATGGCTTGCCGACCTCTCAGCAAAAGATCCCTTTTATATCACGCCTATTATAATGGGTGCGTCTATGTTCCTGCAGCAAAAGACTATGCCAACTCCTGGGGATCCGACTCAAGCCAAGATAATGCTGTTTATGCCGATTATTTTTACTTTCTTTTTTCTGAATTTTCCATCAGGTCTTGTGCTTTACTGGATGATTAATAATTTCTTAAGTATCGGTCAGCAGTATTATATCAAACGTAAATTTACAGACTAAACAGCTTAATCATTCATATCTATTTAAAAGTGAGATAATTGGAGGAAATAATTAAATGAATGAAAAGGAATTTGAAGCAAAAAATCTTAATGAAGCAGTTGCAATGGCTTGTAAATATTTCTCATTATCTGAATCTGAACTTGAAATCAAAATTTTTACAAAAGGTACAACCGGAATATTCGGTCTTATGGGTGTAAAAAATGCAAAGATTGCTGCTGCACCAAAGGTTAATGATGTTGAATTATTATTAAATGAAGTGAATTTATCCAATCCTGATGAAAAGGATTCTTTTGCATTAACAGCCCAAGAAGCACTGAAAAAAATACTTTCTTATTTTGAATTAGAGACTAATATCGTTATGAGTGTTCAGGATGATGGTATTTATCTGAATATTGAAGGTGATGGCTCAGGCCTTTTAATAGGCCGCAGGGGACAAACATTGAATGCTATCCAGCACATCATTAACAAGATTGTGAATAAGGCTGCAAGTAAAAATATATTTCTTGTTGTGGATTCAGAAAATTACAGGCAAAGAAGAGAGGAAAATCTCAAGGAGATAGCGAAGGGGCTTGCAAAAAAGGCTCAACAATTAAAAAAACCCATTGCAAGTACTCCTTTGAATTCTCATGACAGAAGAATAATTCATATGGCGCTTCGGGATGATCATGATTTAAAGACAAAAAGCAAGGGAGATGGTTTTTATCGAAGGGTTCTAGTGCTCCCCCAGCGTGAGCCTAAAAATTGAGTCTAAGTCTAAATGTCGAAGTTTGATATTGATACCATCGCAGCAATAAGCACCCCTCCAGGGACAGGTGGGGTCGGGATTATTAAAATAAGCGGGCCGGGAGCATTTTTAATAATAAAAAAAGTTTTCATGCCCAGTAGTAATAAGAAACCATGGCAACATCCAAGAAGGATGTGTCATGGTTTTTTTTGTAATCCTGATTCATCTACAGACAGGATTGACGAGGTCCTTTGCGTCTGCATGCCATGCCCTTCAAGCTATACAGGGGAGGATGTCGCAGAGATACAATCCCATGGGGGAGTATTTGTCTTAAATCAAATTCTGGATGTTCTTTTAACCATGGATATCAGGATGGCACAGCCAGGTGAATTCAGCAAAAGGGCATTTTTAAATGGACGGATTGATTTAACTCGGGCCGAGGCTGTTATTGACATTATTAATGCCAGCTCAAAAAAGGCTCTTAGCGCGGCTCAATTAAACCTTAACGGTGGCCTCAGGGATGAGATTAACCGGATAATCAGGGATACAACAGGGATTGCTGCAATATTTGAAGCTGCAATTGATTTTCCCGAAGAGATGGATGAGGTTGATATTGATTCAATAATCTCAAGGATTGAATCACAGATTAAAGCACCGCTTGAAAAGTTGTTTTTTTTAAAAAAAACATCAGAGGTGTTACGTTATGGACTCAAAATAGTAATAGCCGGGAGGCCAAACGTAGGCAAATCAAGCCTTTTAAACCTTTTTATGGGCAGGGATCGTGCAATTGTTACTGATATCCCGGGTACCACAAGGGATATTATTGCCGAGACAATAAATCTTGAAGGCCTTACCTTGCAATTAATTGATACAGCTGGCATAAGGGATTCAAATAATAAGATTGAGCTTGCCGGCATTGAGCTTACATATGAGATGATAGACCTGTCTCACCTCTGTATTTTGATGATGGATGTCACTGAACCACCGGGAGATGATGAAAGGGAACTTTTTCTAAGGATTAAGAATAAGCCTTATATCCTGCTTTTAAATAAAATAGACCTGCAGAGTAATTATATTGATGATTATTTGAAATTATTCACAAAAGATCGTCCTGTCCTGTTCTCAACAAAAACGATGGCCGGATTTTCAGAGCTGTCTTCAAAAATAAAAATGGCATTTGATTCTTATGACCATGATTGTGAAGATAATCAGGCATTACCTAATATTCGTCATTTATCATTGATTGAAGAGGCAATGGATGCTGGCAAGGCGGCTCTTTGCACCCTTAAAAACAATACAGGGATTGAACTCGCAAGTGATGATTTAAAGCATGTTTTAATTTCACTCGGACAGATAACAGGCACAATAATCAGTGACGATATTTTAGATCGGATATTTTCTGATTTTTGCATTGGTAAATAATGATATGAAAGAAATTGGCCAATGGAAATCGCTTGAAGAGGTGATTAAATCCTTATCACCTGGCGCTGATTTTCAAACAACAGTTGAATTATTTCGTATTTATCTTAAAGAATTAAATAAATGGAATAAGGTTATTAATCTTACTTCTGTTTCATCCTTAAATAATGGGGTTATAAGGCATATCCTTGATTCACTCTCTCTTTATCCTCTGGTTAAGGGCGATGGAAAGATCCTTGATATAGGATCAGGTGGCGGGTTTCCAGGTATCCCGTTAAAAATACTTGATCCCTCACTTGATATGACCCTGCTTGAGCCAAGGCGCAAGAGGTGGTCTTTTTTAAATCATATAGCAAGGTTGCTAATTATTAAGGATATGCAAATTCTCTGTATGCATTCCAATGAATTTACCGATTTTTTTATGGAATATAATGGCCCGTTTGATATTGTTGTGTCAAGGGCACTTGCATCCCCGCCTGTTTTTATAGATATTGCCGTGCCTCTGATCTCATCAAAAGGCTGTGTTATTTGTATGGTGTCTGAAAACGATGCGCTTATTGTTAAAGAAGGGATGATTCTTTCAGGTTTAATCCTTAAACAAAAAAAAATATACAGATTGCCTGGGATTGAGCAACCGCGATTCCTGCTTGTTTTTAAAAAAAATTAGAGATTTTTATAGATAAATTTTATGTGGCTGGGATAAGAATTCCAGCCACATTATGATTTTAATCAGTTATAACGCCTATCTCTTTGGCCTTGGCCTTTGCATTTGTCAGGAAAATTACCATTGGCCTGTATGCAAGATGCGCCCATTTGGCAAATGGGACTTCAAGAACCAGCATGGGGATTGCTATCATCATATGGATGACATATATCACATATGTTGGTACAGGCATCTCAAGGAGTCTGGTGAAATGGATTAAAATTCCGCTAAAGGTAGTAAGCCATAAAAGTATAAGAAACATCCAGTCGGTTGGATGTGAGTTTTTATAAACCGGTTTTACTTTTTTAAACCGTCCTATCATGGCATAAGTTGTACCATATAATATGGCACAGGTTGAATAATACCCTATGAGTCTTATTGGATGGAAAAAGGGCAGAATTTCATCTCTTTGGAACCATCTTATGCATACAACGACAAGAAAGAAAACAGAGGAATAACCTGTCATAATAAGCAGATGAATAATCCATTGAAATCTGTCTTCACACTCTGCAAATTTTTTTTGGGTCATTGTATGAAGGATAAGATTTTTAATCTCGCCTATGTAAACAGGTATGGGGATTTTAAATAATTTATCACCAAGTATGAATTTAGCCATTCTGAATACATTACTTAAAAGGATGATTGAAAGTATGCCGCCCATTATTAAATCTGCTATTTCAATTACATGATTACTAGCAAATGAATTTAGCGCCACGCGGTCAGTTATAATTTCACCATGAAATAAATAAAATGCAAGGCCGACCAAAAGGGCTACAATCGAAATAGAGATAATTTCAAAGGCCTCGGATGTATAAAATTTTCGAGAAAATCCTGTCCAGTCATATTTTGATGTAAGATAACGGCGAAGTCCCATCATG
>DAOWOC010000218.1 GCA_030642225.1 Deltaproteobacteria bacterium | reverse complement strand
TTGTTCTTTTGTTGAGACTGTTTTTCATATTGTTAACATTTTTTAAAGTTATTGAAGTGTCTATATTATAATTCCACTACCTGTATAAAATGGTCAATTCCAGTCATGTTACGGTTTTTTCTGATATTCTAAATATTTTATGATTTTTGGAAAAATATTTAATTATACAGACTTTTTTAAAGAACATGCATAACATATCGGATGAGTATGGCATTATTTAGCCTGAATAAAATTATATTAAAATTTGAAAGAGTTTGTGGCTTAAATGATATTTATTATGAAATATCAAATGATTATGTTTATTACTGTTTAAAAAAGGAGTATATATTATGAAATGGGATATTGGTTTTGCACTACGAAAACGATCTATAATTACACCTGAAAAAACAGCATTTATTTATGAAGACCAATCTGTAACTTATAGAGAGCTTAATGATGGCACAAATCGTTGTGTAAGACTTTTTCAGGATATGGGGTTAAAAAAAGGTGATCGCATATCGGTTGATCTCTTGAATTGTCCGGAATTTTTAGAGATATATTTTGCAGCAGCAAAGCTCGGACTTATTTTTGTACCACTTAACTGGCGCATGGTAGGGCCTGAGCTGAAATATCAGCTTAATGACTGCGGTTCAAGATTACTTGTTTTCCATGACTCATTTCTTGATTATATTGATTCAATACGTTTCGATGTAAAGGTTGATCAGGATAAATTTATTTATTTAAAAAGCGGGACTCCGAACCATCCGGAGTGTCCTGATTGGGCCAAGGATTATTATGATATAGTTAAAAATTATCCTGTGGATGAACCTAAAATTGATGATCCTGTGGAAATGGATGATTCATTAGCGATTGTATATACATCAGGTGTTACAGGTGACCCTAAAGGGGCGGTTTTAAGCCATATGCAGACATATTTTAAAATTTTTCAGATCGGAATGTATATGGATTCCAATACTAATGATGTAATCCTTGCTCAGCTGCCTCTTTTCCATTCAGGCGGTCTTTTTATTGTTGCTACGCCTGCTATTTGCGGCGGCACCACAATGATACTCAGGCGTGGTTTTGATCCTAATCAATTTGCTGAGGATATAGCAAGATACAAGGCTACTATAGTATTTGGTTTGACAACAATGTGGCGTTTAATCCTTGACAGCGGTAAACTTGACTCGGTTGACATGAGTTCTGTCAGGGTTGTTCTCGGTGGTGGTGAACGGACTCCACCAAGTCTTTTTAAAGAATTGGAAAAACGCGGGCTTTATATGCAGCAGGGGTTTGGGCAGACTGAGAATTCTGCAATGATGATGATGCCGAGAGAAGATATAAAAAGAAAAATGGGTTCCATAGGGAAACCTGGCTTTTTTACACATATATGGATTGCTGATTCACAGGGCAATGAAATTCCAAAGGGGCAGATTGGTGAGATAGTTGCAGTGGGTCCGACAGTGATGACCGGATACTGGAATAAACCTGAGCAGACAGCTGAAACCATTGTAAATGAAGTATTGTTTACAGGGGATTTAGGTTATGAGGATGATGAAGGCTTTTTTTATATTGTTGACAGGGCCAAGGATATGTACCGAAGCGGAGGAGAAAATGTTTATCCGGCTGAGGTAGAAAAGGTTTTGTCCGGTCATCCCAAAATAGCTAATGTGTCAATAATAGGTGTCCCTGATGATAAGTGGGGTGAGACGGGCATGGCGTTTATTATTCCTGCCTGGGGTGCTGAGATAAAAGAAGAAGAGGTATATGAATATTTAGAGGACAAGGTCGCAAAGTATAAGTATCCAAGACATATCAAGTTTATGAGCGAACTACCCATGACTGCAACCATGAAGATTAAAAAATCTGATTTAAAGAAAGAGTACGGGGTTAAATTTTAATAGAATTATATGATTTTGGAAAAATTTTACTTCATAAAGGGATATGAAGAAGTTGAACTTTTTATGAAAACGTCAAATTTAATTTGGATTTAAGGAGAAGGATATGGAAGTTCAAGAGGGTTTAACTAAAAAACTTGCAAGATTTATTGCTGAAACTCCAGGCACTGATATCCCTGAAGAAATTTTAGAACACACCAAAGTAGCATTCATGGATTGGCTTGGGGTAACTATCGCAGGGCATAGTGATCCTTTGGTAAAAAAATTGATCAACTATTCGGATCTTTTAGGCGGCAATGAACAGGCAACCATAATAGGTCATGGCTGTAAAAAGAGTATAAGCCATGCAGCACTTATAAATGGCGCTGCATCACATGTCCTTGATTATGATGACACACTTGCATCTTTTTTGGGGCATCCTTCAGTAACCATCTTTCCTTCACTCCTTGCGCTTTCAGAATTCAAAGAAAAAAAAGGCAGTGAATTTTTGGAAGCCTATGTCTTTGGTTTAAAGGTTGGTACAGTAGTAGGCGGGTGTGCGGGGTTGGAACATTATATGGCCGGATGGCATGCTACTTCCACCCTTGGGTATATAGCCTCTGCTGCTGCCTGTGCAAGGCTTTTGGGGTTAAATGTTGAGGAGACGACATATGCGCTTGGCATTGCCGCTACTCAGTCATCAGGTTTAAAAAGGGTCTTTGGAAGCATGTGCAAGGCATTTCATGCCGGCAGGTCTTCGGAATCAGGGTTAATGGCTGCTATGCTGGCGAGTGATGGTTTCTCAAGCGCTGAGGATATTCTGGAAGGTCAGCATGGTTTTTTCAATGTCCTTAAAGGCGAAGTAAATGACTTTGTGGTTGATAGTATTGGCAAGACATGGGAGGTTGATAATCTTGCTCAAAAATATCATGCATCATGTCATGCAACACATTCTCCTTTAGAAGCAGCTGTAGAAGCAATTGAAGATAATAATATTTCACTTGATAATATAAAGGAAATTCTGGTTTATTCATCACAGCTTGCCCTTGATGCTGCGGGCAAAACAGAACCTAAAACAGGGCTTGAAGGTAAATTCAGTATTGCTTACTGCATCGCAAATGCTATCTTGGGAAGGAATACAGGTATGCGGGCCTTTACAGATAAAAATGTAAACAGCCCTGAAATTAAGGAACTTTTGCAAAAGATAAAAGTCATCCTTGGCGATGATATGCTGGGTCTTGAAAGCAGGGTTGAAATTACAGTTAAAAGTGGTGAAATTTTTTCGGCTTTTTCAGATATTCTTCAGAAGATACCTTCTTTTGATGTAAAAAAAGAAAAAATTAAAGAAAAATTTTTTGATCTTTGCGGTTCTTTGCTTGGTGAAACCAAGGCACAAAGTCTAATTAAAGATATCCTTGTAATGGATAAAAT
>DAOWOC010000324.1 GCA_030642225.1 Deltaproteobacteria bacterium | reverse complement strand
CCAGACTGCTCCATCCCGCGTCATTTGAGTTTGCCTACCTTAGAGATAAACAATTATAATGTCAAGAATAATCTTACAACATTCCCTTTGTGCTTGGTATCCCTGTATTATTTTCATCAATGGCTGCTGCCTGTTTTAATGCCCTTGCAAATGCCTTAAAACATGCCTCTGTTATGTGGTGCGTATTTGTTCCATATTGAAGGTTAAGGTGCAGGTTTATACCACTGTGATAGACCAGCGCCCTGAAAAATTCAGGCACAAGCTCTGTGTCAAAATTCCCTATGCGTTCAGATGGCAAATCAACATTAAATACAAGATAGGGACGGTTTGAAATATCAATAACAGCTGTCACCATGGCCTCATCCATGGGGATGGCTGCATACCCGTATCTTGTAATACCTTTTTTGTCTTTTAAGGCTATATTAAGAGCCTGGCCCAGACATATCCCAATGTCCTCAACAGTGTGATGGCCATCGACCATAGTGTCCCCGCTTGCATCTATGGCAAGGCCAAACTGACCGTGGGCAGCGAAAAGATCAAGCATGTGATCCATAAAGGGGACATCTGTTTTAATGCTGCGCTCTTTGTCTCCATCAATAATAATCTTTACCTTGATATTTGTCTCGTTTGTCTTTCTTGAAACCTCGCCAATCCTTTGCATAATTCCACCTTGATTTTTAAACCGGTTTTTCAATTACAGGTTATTAAACATAAACATCCCTGTTGATTATTCCATGTTTCAGTAAAAATACCCCTGGCATAAACCCTTAATCTGAACCCTGAATCTTCTTTAACATTCACGCTATTATTTTTTACAGGCTCTATCATTTGTCCATGTGCAATATCAAGGAGTTTTTTCCTGATCGGTTCAACAGGTGTTTTGCTGTTGATGTTAATATCAATAATTGGGCAGGGAAGCTCTCTTGCCTGTGACATTTCTTCTTTTTCCTGCATGGTTATTTCTTTTATAACCGCCTCATTATCCGTTAAAAAAAATGAGATATCTTCAAGAGGTTCATTGTTCCATAGCTCAATCCATGCCTTTATCCGTGATTTCAGGGAATAATCTATAAATTCAACAGGGTTTAAAGGATTAATCAGATTATGTTTAAATGCTGTTTTGTCTTCTTTATCAATTAAATCTGCTCCAAGAGATTCATCAAGCGCTTTTTCCATGATCTCTAACCTGTTGTAATAAGAACCAAGCTCATTTATTTCATTGTCAAGCTCTTCTGCCAGTATAAGAAGCAATATATGACTTATGTCGGAAGATTTTATCTTTTTGTCATTGTCGTGTTCAATATTGCGCAATCTTGACATTATTTTATTCTTTGATTCCTTATCATCTTCTATGTTTATACCGGCCTTTGCAAGATCAAGCGCCGGAGATCCCTTGTGTATAAGGAGCCATGAAAGCAATTCCTCCCTGTATCTTTTTATGTTCTCAGCCTTATCCCTTACAATAGCCGGAATATGATATCTAAAAAAATCATTTTCATGCTTTAATGTATCTATTGTCGGACAGAGGAAGATTAGCTGATCAAACAGGATATTTAATTGAATAAGCGATTGATTATAACGGGTAAATGGAAAATAAACGGCAATAAGTTTGGATTTTGTCATTAAAACACTCCTTGATAATCAGTTTATAAAAATCTTTTTTTCTAATGCAGGGATAAGCGATTTCTGCACAGCCTTGTCAAATAATGCATAAACGGCCTTCTTACCCTCATCACCCAAATCAAGTGAAAAATCATTAACATAAAGATCAATATGGGCGCTTGTAACATCAGCTGATAATTCCTGAGCGTTTTCAGTTATATATTCAGATGCAGCATCAGGATTTTGGATTGAATATTCAATGCTTTTTCTTATCATATTTTCAATAAGATATATAGTTTCTTTCCCAAGGCATCTTTTAACTGCAATCCCTCCAAGGGGAATAGGAAGCCCCGTCTCGACCTCCCACCAGTCTCCAAGATCGAGTAATTTTACAAGCCCGTGATCCTGAAATGTAAAACGTGATTCATGTATCACAAGACCGATATCAACCTCATTATTCTGTATCATATCCATAATTAAATTAAAAGGTGCTGTAATAATTTCAAGTGGTTTGGGGAGCGCAAGCTGCATCAATAAAAAAGCCGTTGTCAT
>DAOWOC010000268.1 GCA_030642225.1 Deltaproteobacteria bacterium | reverse complement strand
GATGTCCTTGATCCGGCTTTGTTAAGGCCGGGACGCTTTGACCGCCAGGTTGTGGTACCAGTACCTGATGTTAAGGGGCGTGAAGGGATTTTCAGGGTTCATCTCAGAAAGATTGCGCTTGCTAATGATATTAATGTAGGGGTGCTTGCGCGGGGGACACCTGGTTTTTCCGGAGCTGATATTGAAAATATGGTAAATGAAGCCGCGCTTCTTGCCGCCCGTTTTGACAAGGACAAGGTGACTATGGAAGACCTTGAAAATGCCAAGGACAAGGTAATGATGGGTGCGGAACGAAGATCGATTATAATTTCAGATGAGGAACGCAAAAATACAGCGTTTCATGAGGCAGGTCATACCCTTGTTGCAAAAATGCTCCCGAATGCTGATCCAATACACAAGGTAACCATTATTCCAAGGGGGAGTGCCCTTGGTCTGACCCAGCAGCTTCCGCTTGATGAAAAACACACATATAGTAAGGCTTATCTTAAGACCAGTCTTGCCATACTTATGGGTGGACGGGTTGCTGAGGAATTGGAAATGGATCACATGACTACCGGAGCGGGCAATGATATTCAAAGGGCTACTGAACTGGCAAGAAAGATGGTTTGTCAGTGGGGAATGAGCGATGTACTGGGTCCACTTGTCTATGGCAAAGATACAGAGCATCCTTTCCTTGGCATGGAGATGTCAAAGCACAAGGAATATAGTGAAGATACGGCCGTAAAAATTGATGCTGAGATTAAAAAATTTGTCAATGATGCATATAAAATCGCAAGATCCATTCTTTCTCAAAGACATGATATATTGGTCGCCATGGCTGATGATCTTTTAGATCACGAAACCCTTGACAGTGATATGATAGATGCCGTGATCATGAAATTTGATTCGGCGTGGAAACCAATGCACAGAGAAGCTCCTGATTCTGCGCCTGTTGAGGGAAAAAAGGATGAGCCGGAAGAACCCATAAAGGAGAACAGATCAGAGGCAGGCGATGTCCCTGCTGAACCGGAAGAATAGAAGTAAAAAAGGTATCATAGAAATGATCGATACAAGCGTTTGTTGGAAGTGCGCTGGTTTTAAAATTAATCTTACAGATAAACCCGCTATAATGGGTATTGTAAACGTTACCCCTGATTCATTTTCGGATGGCGGTTTACATTATGATCATGAAAAGGCAATTGCTCACGGTATATCCCTTGTTAAGGATGGGGCAAATATCCTTGATGTCGGAGGTGAATCAACCAGGCCGAGGAGTGAGCCGGTATCCTTAGAGGAAGAATTAAAAAGGGTTATTCCTGTGATTAAAGAATTGTCCAAAAAAGTGGATGTCCCTGTTTCAATTGATACCTGCAAGGCCGGTGTTGCAAAAGAAGCTATTAAGGCCGGTGCAAGCATAGTGAATGATATAAGCGCCGGCATGTTTGATCCGCAGATGCTTCCTGTGGTTGCAAGGGGAAATGTGGGGCTTGTCCTTATGCATATTAAAGGAACACCAAAAAATATGCAGAAAAATCCAATATATCAATCAGTGCTTTCCGAGATTATTTTATTGCTTGAACAAAGGGTCCAGGCTGCCGAGGCCATTGGGATAAAAAGAAAGTGTATTGCAATAGATCCTGGTATTGGTTTTGGTAAAAATCTTGGGCATAATCTTAAAATAATCAAACACCTTGATCTATTTCATTCTTTAGGCTGTACTGTTCTTATAGGGCCTTCGCGCAAGCGTTTTATTGGTCAAGTATTGGGACAGAATGATCCCTTAAAACGAGTTACAGGAACCCAGGCGATATTAAGTATGGCTGCCATCGCCGGTGTACAGGTGATGAGAGTTCATGATGTTGTTGAGGCAGAAGAGACATTAACCATGATTCATGCCATTATAAAGGCATAACAATAATAACAGGTTATTATGAAAAAGATTTTTGGAACAGATGGTGTAAGGGGTATGGCAAATGCCTATCCAATGATAGCGGAAACAGCATTAAGGCTTGGGCAGGGGATCGCCTGTCTTGTTAAAAAAAATAAAAGATTCAGAAACCGGATAGTGATCGGCAAGGACACTCGATTATCCGGCTATATCTTTGAAAATGCTATTTCAGCAGGTATATGCTCCATGGGAGTCGATGTCCTGCTTCTTGGCCCTCTGCCGACACCGGGGGTCGCCTTTATTACCACGAGTATGAGAGCTGACGCCGGCATTGTTATTTCAGCATCACATAATCCTTTTTATGACAATGGGATAAAATTTTTTGGAAATGACGGTTTTAAATTATGTAATGAAAAGGAAAGAGAACTGGAAGAGTTTGTGGCTGCGGGTGAAATAGATGTTGAACGTCCTGTTGCAGAAGGCATTGGAAAGGCGTTCAGGATAGATGATGCAGGCGGGCGATATGTAGTTTATCTTAAAAGTACTTTTCCCGGGGAACTGAGGCTTGATGGTATAAAGATCGTGCTTGACTGTGCCAATGGCGCAGCATACAAAGTGGCGCCACTTGTATTTGAAGAGTTGGGGGCACAGGTAATACTTGAAGGCATTGCTCCTAATGGGAGAAATATAAATGATAATTGCGGCTCTCTTCATCCCCGGGTAATAAGTTCCATAGCAAAAGCTGAATAAGCTCATATAGGAATCGCTCTTGACGGGGATGCGGACAGGGTGATTGTAGTAGATGAAAAAGGGCAATTAATTGACGGGGATCATATCATGGCCATCTGTGCCAGGCGCATGATAGAAGAAGAAACACTTCATAAAAATACCCTAGTCT
>DAOWOC010000052.1 GCA_030642225.1 Deltaproteobacteria bacterium | reverse complement strand
GTCCGGCCCGTTTTTATTATTATCCACATATCGAACTTTCCCTGCAATATCCACATCCTCCTCAATGGCAAGTACTACAACATTCTGCAAGGTTATTTTGGAGTAAAGATAAGAGCCCGTCACTGTTCCTACGCCTCCTGGATCTTGTTTTGTCTTTGGAAATACGCTGACAAATGTCCTGGCTCCGAGCACATCCACCCTGTCCCCAGGATGGATAAAGCCGCAGACTCCATCTTTATCGTTAATACTTATTGTCACCGCCCGCATTCCTTCGGGTATGCACCCGTGCAGAGTATGGTTTTTTTCTTTCAGTATATCCCGCAGTTCAGATGCCTTTTTAGGACCTAATGAAACTGAAAAAATGGTCGCCTCCTGATCCTGATCCGATTCATCGGAATGACCCCTGGCGATAAGCTGCAGTTTTGCGCCTTCCGATGCAACCAGGATTAGGGTATCTTCTTCATTGAGAAGAAGAGTTGCAGTTCCCTTGGGTGATGTTTTCTTTTTCAACCCGGTCTTTCCCTTATAATTTACGGCCAGAACCTTGACTCCGGCAAGGATTACACGAGAGATTCTGCCCCCCTTCCTGCCAGGCAAAGAACTGGAAGCAATCACATCCACTGCATCGCCTGGTCTCAGCATGCCGGAGATTCCGGATACCTGATCTATGTTTATGCTGACAGCTCTCATCCCCTGCTCTATTCGCCCTGTCAAGTATGAACCTGTAAATTCACCTTGAGGCATAAGGCGTTTTTCATTTATGGGTTCGTTCTTATTGATGCTGCTTGCGGTCACCCTTCCAATAACCTTTTTAGTGTTGTTAAAAGAGCCTTGAGGAACATTCGCCTTAGGCCATCTGACGGTTTTTAATTTTTTCGAAGTCAGACGGTCACCTCCATTTATATCTACGGCGGCAACGACGAGTCTGGCCCCCTGCGGAGAAGGCTTCTTAATATACTGGGAGATCATTTTTGCGGCAACAAAGGCAATCACAATGGCTATCGCTATGAATATCAGCCCGCGGGATTTTATCATAAATCAAACCTCCTCATAACTTGTTCTCCGCTAATTGGATATTTATCTCTCTGGAAAAATTCATCTTCCGATGAATTTGTTTCTTCCATTTTTTCTTTTGAAAACGGGATAATGCCTTCCTGCCCCCCCCTGTAGAATTCCACTTCGTAATTGAGACTCCCTTTTTTTTTGAAAAAACATGATTGGATTGTATGACCTTTTGTTTCAACAATGTTGTCATCGCCATAGTTCCTGGCAATTATTTTGATATGATATGTTTTTGATGCCACGAGCAGCTTTTCGGCCTCCTCAGGGGTGAGCAAAAAGGCTACTGTTCCTGCTTTTTTTTCATCCTTGACGTTTTCTCCATTTTTTTCACTATCCTGAGACCGGGCTGAAGTTGAACTTTGTTTTTTATCAAATGAATTCTCTTTATCCTTCAAATTTTTCAACGCGGTCTTTATCTGCTCAAACCCTTTGCTCAGGTGTTTGAGTTTTTTCTCTTCCGCATCCTCTTCCGCATCCTCCTTCTCCGCCTCCTGGTTTACAGCTATAACCTTAATATTTTGTAAAATCAGCATAGAGATCATGTTGGTTTTCAGATATTTGGCTTCGTCTCCTGGCTTGTAGCCTTGCACATTAACATTCCCTTTAGTGCAGGTAGCAATTATGTCCACCCTGTTCCCGGGGCGCAAAAAACCGCAGATACCGTCATCATCCCCAAAAGTAAATGTTACTGCCCTTTTCCCATTTTCTATTTGATTATTAAAGGCTTTGTCCTTTTCCCTTGCCATTGCCCGCAGCTCAGAGGATTTTTTCGGACCAAGGGTAGCGGAAAAAACAGTCGGTTCCTTATCTCCCGATGACTTATCAGAAGGATCCATAACGACAAGTTTAAGGTTGGCGCTTTCCGAGACGGCCAGTACCATGGCATCTTCCAGACTGAGAAGAAGGGTTATTATTTCCTTCCGGGCTCTCTTTTTTTTAAACACTTTTCCTCCTGCATTTTGCTTATAGCTAACGGCCAGAACTTTGACCATGGACAGGATTACACGTGATATTCTGCCGCCATTGGAACTTTGTAAAGGATTTGAGGCAATCACATCCACCCAGTCTCCAGGCTTAAGCATCCTCGAAACACCGGACACATAGTCTATCTCCATACTGATGGCTCTCATCCCGGGATCTATCCGTCCGGCCAGGTCAGAGCTCATTAATTCGCCTTGAGGAACAAGACGTTTTTCATTAATGGACTCGCCCTCATAGATGCTGCTCGCTGCCACCCTTCCAACGACTTTTTTGGCACTGTTAAAGCAGCCCATTGAAATATCTGACTTAGGGCATTTTACGGTCTTTATCTTTTCCAAAGTCAGGCAGTCACCTGAAGATATATCGGCCGCGGCCACGACAATCCTGACCTCGCTTGTAGCAGGCTTTTTCAGATACCGTGAGACCATGGTTGCGGTAAAAAAGGCGACCGCAAGGGTAGCCGCTATGAATATTATTCCAATGGGCTTTATCATGAATGAAATCTCCTGATGTTAATTATTAATAAAGCTTTCTATTACGTTCTTCAGGGTTACCCTTGACCCTGAACCCTTACGGAAATACCATGACCGCCTTTGCCGAGAGTACCGAAGGCAGTACGGCCGATGGTAAAAAACCTGTAAGGGAATCATATGTCCAGCCCGAGATGGCGACTGCCGCCCTTGAAGGATCGGTATAGGTCACGACCGTGGTACAGGTGTTTACCTTGGTTAAATTGCCAATAACTTCCGTTATCGCTGCTTTTGCTACCTGTTCCAGATCCTCGGCATCCTCTTCTTTTACCACTGCCCTTACGCCTTCAGACGCGGCATTATTAAGGTTTATTTGTGTTTTCATCACCCATCCGTATTCGATAATACCGAAAAGCATAGATAGCAAAATCGGCAAGACAAGGACAAATTCAATAGCAGTCGCACCATTTTTGTTCATTTTATAATTCCTTAATCCACGCTTCAGGTTCAACAATTCATATTCAAGGAAACGCAAAAATCGCGTTTGCCCTGAGTGTCCCAGGCACTGCCGCATTTGGCAGATAGCCCACTATTGGTGTGTATGCCCATGACGTTACAACCACGGATATTCTCCTGGGAATCGGCGGTTCTTCTTCTGAAGCATCAAGCACATTCACAGCAATATGACCGTCTGCAAGCGTTCCAACCAGGCTGAACGCGTCTTTTACGGCATCCCTCGCCACAATTGTCAGTTCTTCATCAGACATCCCGTCAGGCGTTTTGATGGCAGCCCTTGCACCCTCGGAAACGGCATGAGAAAGGACAATTTGTTGGGTCATAACCCAGCCGTATTCAATGATTCCAAAAAATATCGCAAGAAAGATCGGCAGGACCAGGGCAAACTCAACGGCAGAAATCCCTTTTTTGTTCGTTAACCTAAAACAAAATTGCAATTTTTTTTCTGTTTTCATTATCACACCGTAAGTGTTTCTAAAGCGTTTACAGATTCAAGGTTATCACTAAACCCCTATTATACACCTATATTACTCGTCCAATTAAAACATACGTCGCATATCCGGCTGCCAGGGGAATTGAGTAAGGTAGCCCCCTGTTTTTTTTGTCAATTTGAGGTTTATGCCGCGCAATAAAATCAAGAAAAATCCCCAAAACAACATTTTTAATCCCTTTAAAACCGCTTCTTTTAGCCACTATAATCAGGGCAATGATCCCTCCTGCTAGAGCGCCGTACAAAAAAAGATTAAACACGCCTGATGTGCCTATCCAGCTTCCCAAAGCCGCTAGGAGTTTAACGTCTCCGCCCCCCATGCCTCCTAAGAGAAATGGAATCAAAAGGATAGCAAAGCCCGTTACAAGGCCCTGCAGGGAGAACAGAAGCCCTTCTGCAAGGCCGTTGCTCCATACATGATACAATATACCTGTCAGACATGCCGGCACGGTAAGCCAGTTGGGGATCCTGTTCCATCTCATATCCAGACAAATCGCAATCCCCAGCAAAAGGCTGCACAAGGCAACAGCTTCCAGTGGCTCTTTCATAAACACCTCAAATATGGCGCAGACGATTACAAAATTTCAAAAATAATATTGTTAACCCTGCAACCGCCTGTGTAGAGTTAATTCGATGGCTGCCAAAATTTTTTATCCTAATTCGTGTTAATTGTTAAGCTCATTGGCAATGTCATTAAACTTGTCGTTAATCGCAGTACCAAGTAACCCTGCGCCGATGGATATTACCAGGGCAATACCTGATGCAATGAGCGCATACTCAATAGCAGATATCCCTGAGTCATCTATCCACAGTTTCTTTAATCTCTTAATCATTTTTATTCACCTCCTTTCTGATCTGAAATATGCGACCGGAAACATTTTAATCCTCCTCATTCATGAGATAAAACAAAAAAAATCCGAATCGAAATTAATCGATCCGGAGATATCCCGTGTTTATCCAACAAGATCATTGAGCCGTTCTCTGTCCGCGAGATTCAGACTCATTATCATACAGGCAGGTCTTCTGACTTACGGATATTCCTACTTACTGCGCCTTCCCGGTATTAAAACCAGTGGCATGATACAGCGTTCGTCCCCGATTACAGCGACGGGCTCGTCCCCGATTTTCACGGGGTTCCCTTTTATGCTTTTTACAAGCACCCGTATGATTTTTGAAAATAAAATTTAATACAAATTCATTCTATTGTCAAGCGGTAACTTTCGGGGCAAATGTATATAGATATTTTTATAAGTATCTGATATTATAGTATATATTTCTTTTTAAGCTTTTTGTTGATTTTATAACAGGTTTTGGCAACTATAACCAAAGAGTTGCCTATGCCGGAAGCACCTGGGAACTCGATAGAATCTTTTTGTAAAAGGATAGGCGTTTTGTAATATTTACATGCGTTGACCTGGTATGATGTTGGCCAGGCTTGATAAATATGTATATGGATGATATGGTTTTTGCGTGGCGATAAAATTACATATTCATTATTTAGGTGCATATTGTCACCTTATTTTCAAGAGGTCATGGCGGTTATTTTTAAAGAATATATAGATAAATTATCGGGGCAGGAATAAATGCAGTCAAAAAAGTCGTTTGCTGTAATTAATTATGAAATATGTAATCCAAAAAAATGTAACCCTGATGAGGGCATTTGCGCATCGGCAAAGGCGTGTTCACACAAGGTTCTTAAGCAGATCGACGGGGTTTTTGAAGCGCCGATGATATTTCAGGATATGTGTATGGGGTGCTGGGATTGTATTGAAGCTTGCCCATTGGATGCTATTCAAAGAATGCATATTATTTAGAAAATTGACAGGCGTTTAAGTGTATTTATCTTTTTTGTCCTTTTTTGAAAATTTATTGCATTATGATAGGAAATTATTTACCTTAATAAGCCTTTTTAAAAAGGCTTATCCATATGATTATTTATAGGATAATAGCTTTAATCATGTCAGTCATTAAATCAATTGCAAAAGAATTTTATGTATCAAAGCTTGAAGTGGAGCGTTTTGGAAGGCTTTGTAAGGATAAAACCCTTGCTTTATCCGAGAGGCATATTTTTGAAAAGGAGTTTAAAAAGGCTATTTTAACAATGGAAAAAATGAAGGCAATGCTTGAAGCCAGAAAAGAAGAGCCGAAATATAAAAAGCCAGTATAGGGATTATAAAGGTCATTTTAAAATAAATATCAACCAATATTAATGCATTATTAAGGTGTTATTTTGGTCTGGAGGAAGAATGTCCGCATTATTAAAAGAAACTGTTTCATGTATATCAGAACTTGATGAATTATCTTTAAAAAAGGCAGGTGACAGGCTGGAACAGCTTGCTATGCCAAAAGGGGCATTGGGAGATCTGATGACCTTTGGTAAGCGTTGCGCCGGTATTATGAGGACAGAAAAGCCCTGTTTTAAAAAAAAGGTGATTTTTACCATGGCAGGTGACCATGGGGTAGCCAGAGAGGGGGTCAGCGCTTATCCGGGTGAGGTTACCATACAGATGGTGCTTAATTTTTTAAAGGGTGGGGCAGGGATTAATGCGCTTGCAGACCATGTTGGCGCCGAGGTTGTTGTCGTTGATATGGGGGTTGCCCATGAATTTGGCATTGTAAATGGTCTTATTGATTGTAAGGTTGGAATGGGTACGGCGAGTATCACAAAAGGGCCTGCAATGACGAGGGATATGGCAGTTAAATCAATCGAAGCAGGGATAGGGCTTGTAAAACAATATCATGAACAAGGGGTTGATATAATCGGGACAGGTGATATGGGTATTGCAAATACCACTCCTTCAAGCGCCATAGCTGCTGTTATAACAGGAAAGCCGGTTGAAGAAATAACCGGAAGGGGCACAGGTATTAGTGACGATGTTTTGACTAATAAGATTTCAGTAATAAAAAGAGCTTTATCATTGAATAATCCTGACCCTGATGATGGTCTGGATATACTTTCAAAGGTCGGGGGGTTTGAGATCGGGGGTATAGCCGGTTTGATTCTTGGAAGTGCGGCATGCAGGATACCTGTTGTGGTGGATGGCTTTATATCCACAGCCGGGGCACTTATTGCACTTAAAATATGTCCTTTGATAAAGGATTATATCTTTATGGCACATAAATCAATGGAGGCCGGGCACAGGTATATGCTCGATTATATAGGGCATAAACCCATGCTCGACCTTAATCTGCGCCTTGGTGAGGGGACAGGGGCAGCGCTTGGAATTTCGCTTGTGGAGGCAGGTGTAAAGATTTTAACAGATGTCTTTACCTTTGAAGAGGCCGGGGTTCATAGCCCTGTTGATAATTAAAAAGATTGATACCTGTTACGAGCCTGTCAGTATTTGTAACTGTAAACCGTGAACGGTTACC
>DAOWOC010000212.1 GCA_030642225.1 Deltaproteobacteria bacterium | reverse complement strand
GTATCTTGTCAGCATCATAGGATGTTGTCATTTTCTTTGCTCCATACTTTTTTACTGTCAATCAATGTGCGGCTTATTATTGTGTAGGAGCTGACATTGCTTATAATACAATGATCATACTCATCAACAATTATTGTTTTATCGTTCTCTTTTATATTATTCAAATATCTTTCATTATCATCTGACAACTTAATTGACTCAACATTGAATATTCCGATCGTCTTTCTATCAGAGACTATAATTCTGTTTCCTGCGTGTATATACACCCTTTTACGCTCCTTTTATATTACTGGCCTCGTTCTTTGACCAGTCCAATATTTTTGTTTTTATCCTTATATTATGTATAAGTTTGATTCGTTATTATACAGGACATGAATGGGCTTTATCTCTTTTTTATTTGCTACCTATTTGTATTGCCACATGGTTTGCTGGAAAATGGATCGGGATATTTATGTCTCTTGTGAGTATAATCTTATGGCTCACAGCTGATCTTAAGGTGAAATATTCCTTTTCAACCCCAATTATTCCTTATGTTAATGAAACATTCAGGTTTATTGTTTTTTTGTTTATCACTTTAACACTCTCTGAATTAAAAAAACGGCTTGTGCTTGAAAAAGAACTTGCCATGACAGATTACCTGACCGGAATTTCAAACAGGCGGGCATTTTTTAAATTGGCGAATCTGCAACTTAGAATAATTAAACGCGTACTCCGCCCATTTTCAGTCATTTATATGGATATTGACCGGTTTAAGGAAATAAATGATCAGTTTGGACATAATATTGGCGATGTTTTATTATGTTCGGTAGCTGAAACCATAAAACAAAATACACGTGAAATTGATATAACAGCTCGCCTGGGGGGTGATGAATTTATAATTTTTTTGCCTGAAACAAATTCCAATGAAGCTGCCCTGGTAGCAGATAAACTTCAAAAAAAACTTTCAGAGCAAATGAATATTCATGATTGGCCCGTTACATTCAGTATTGGGGTAGTTACATTTCATTTTGCACCTGATAATGTTGAAGATATTATAAAAAAAGCTGATTTACTTATGTATAATGCAAAACGTTCCGGCAGGGATATGATTAAATCCGAGACCTTATACTTGCATGACAGGGCATCATGATAATTATAAAATTTCATCCGCATAGATGACCGTATTTTGGTTATTGAATATTGGAAATTGAGATTTATTTATAATTTAGTATTAAAAATCAGTTCTATGTTTTAGAATTTTGTTTGAGATTTTTATTTTTGAATAATGTAAAAATAAAATCATGGGAGATTTTATGAGGAATCGTGTAACTGAGATACTGGGTTGTAAATTTCCTTTAATATTAGGGCCAATGCGGCAAATAACACTTGGGGAAATGGCCGCTGCTGTTTCAAAAACAGGAGGGTTTGGCCAAATAGCCGCATCAGGTCTATCAGGCGAATTACTGAAAAAAGAATTGAATACAGCAAGAAAAATTACATCCAATCCCATTGGTGTCAATATCCCTGTATACAGGTCTAATGCCTTAGAAGCGCTTGATGTCTGTATAAAAATGGGGGTTAAAACCATAACCACATCAGCCGGAAACCCTGCCAAACTCATTGACCGTATAAAAGATGCGGGGTTAAAGGTACTGCATAAGGTTTCTAATGTAAAGATGGCGATAACAGCACAAGAAGCAGGCGTAGATGGAATCATTGCAACCGGATTTGAGGCGGGCGGGCATATAGGGAAAGATGATATAACAACATTATGTCTTGTGCCCGAATTAGTCAATATTTTGCAGATTCCGGTTATTGCAGCCGGAGGCATAGCTGATGAAAAAGGTATGATTGCCGCATTAGCACTTGGGGCTGAGGGGGTTGAGGTCGGAACGCGTTTTATTGCAACCTATGAATGTCCTGTGCCTGATTTTTTTAAGGATTTAACCGTGTCAAGCGCAAGTAATTCAACCCTGCTCCTGGGTAAAAAAGGGATGCCCATGCGTGTCTTAAAAAATGCAGCAGCTGAGATAATATCAAGCAGGGAAAATGGAGAGGAAAGCAGCGGAAAAGAGATAAAAAATATGGCATATATTCAGGATGCCGATAACCTTGATTCAGCTATTATGCCGGGCGGTCAGGTTGCCGGCCTTGTTAATGACATAAAAAATGCCTCGGAAATCTTTCCTGATATGGTCAGAAATGCACAAGCACTTATAAATAGAATAGCTTCACAATTTAAGGAGGATAAGTAATGAGTTGGGAACATGTTCTTTTAGAAAAAAACGAAGGTATTGCTACTATAATAATGAATAGGCCTGAAAAAATGAATGCCTTTAGCGGAAATATGAGGGATGAAATATGGGAGATAATACAGGATGTCTGTTCTGACAAAAAGGTCAGGACAATTATTATAACCGGCGCTGGCAAGGCCTTTTGTGTGGGCGGGGATGTAAATGAATTTGTCTCCGGCACATCAAAGGCAATATCAAGTAAAGTTTCAAATGAACGTCATACAATGTCTAAGATTGTTATGGCCATAAATAATACTGAAAAACCTGTTATAGCAAGCGTTAATGGAGTAGCTGCAGGCGGCGGGGTTAATCTTGCACTGGCTTGTGATATCAGGATAGCAAGCGAAAAAGCAAGATTCGGTCAGGTATTTACAAGACGCGGTGCCCATCCTGACTGGGGCGGTATCTATTTTTTACCGAGATTGGTTGGCTATTCCAAGGCTGCGGAATTGATATTTTCAGGTGAGGTTATAGATGCTAAGGAAGCTTACAGAATTGGTATGGTTAACAGGCTTGTCCCCCAGGAAGAGCTTAAGGCTGCAACGTATCAACTTGCATCCAGAATTGCAAAGAATGCCCCTATCCCGATTGCGTTTGCCAAACGTGGTCTCCAGAATTTCAAAAAAATGGATCTTGCCATGGCGCTTGATTATGAAGCTTATGTGCTTGGGGTAACTCTTAGCAGTAAAGATTTTTTTGAAGGCTTTACTGCATTTATTGAAAAAAGAGAACCGATTTTTAAGGGAGAATAATAATTCACGGGGTTGGTTTATGATTGGAAACAGAACATATACTTTTTTAATTTACTGGTTGCCTGTTATCTTTTACTGCCTGATTATTTTTTTACAATCTGCATTGCCATCCCCAATAAATGCTAAAGAAAGCCTTTATGTAAACCAGTTTTTACATTTTACCGGTTACGGGCTTCTCGGGGTATTATTTTTAAGGGCTTTGTTAAGTTCAAGGTTTAAGAATAATACTCTTTTTATAATCACAGCGAGTATTTTTTTAACAGGCATTTATGCTGCAACAGATGAATTGCATCAATATTTTAATAGATACAGGAT
>DAOWOC010000344.1 GCA_030642225.1 Deltaproteobacteria bacterium | reverse complement strand
GTTTCAATATGAAGTCGCTAATTTTTCAATTCCAGGGTTTGAATGTAAACATAATCTTAAATATTGGAAACTTGAAGAATTTATAGGAATCGGGGCCGGGGCACATGGTTTTTTAAAAAACTTTCACTATCATAATGAAGCAGTGATTGAAAAATATTGTAATGCCATCAACATACGGGGAATCGGGCTTGCGGATAAGGAGGAAATATCATGCCAAACAGGGGCGTTTGAGGCTATTATGCTTGGACTGAGGACATTAAGGGGAGTGGATATCATTGATCTGGAAAAAAAATGGGGGATAGATATAAAAAAATATTATAAAAAACCAATTGAAAAATGGACACAAAATAAAATGCTTATTTTAAACAATGATTTTTTAATGCCCACAAAAAAAGGCCTGCTCTTTGCCGATCAAATTGCCCTTGATTTTTTATGATACCTGTAAGAGTTTATCCATCTCCTTTTGCAACTTATTTAGATAAATCGCTATATTTTCCTTTGTAATGACCTTTGGAACATGAATCAGCGATCCGAAAACTATACGTATTTTGCTAAAAGGAAGCGGGATTTCCATTTTATCCCATGAATTAAAACGAATTTTTTTATCAATAATAACATTACATGGAATTATAGGCGAACCTGTCTGAGCTGCAAGATAAACAGCCCCAGGCTGCGCTTTTAATGCCGGCCCCCTTGAACCATCAGCTATAATAGCAGCATTAAACCCTTTTTTTACATAACGGATCATCTCACGCATGGACATAAGCGCACCCTTGCCGGTTGATCCCCTTGAAGGGATAATACCTTTTATTTCAAGGATACGCGCTATATATTCGCCATCCCTACTGGGGCTCACCATTGCAATGGTTTTTTTTACACTGTCAAAAAAAGTGACAACCGTGAGTATGTCCTTATGCCAGGATGAGAGTATCCCTGATTTTTCATAATTTTTAAATGGCTTTATCCGGTAAAAATCAATCAATTCTATTTTGCAGGTTTTATAAAGCAAAACAAGAAATCCTACTACAATATAAGGTAAAACTTGCAGAGATATCCGGTCAATGATATTTGATAAATTCATAAATAACCATTTAGAGTAAGAACCTTGCAAGGTCAATAAAAAAATATTAAGAATATAATTCTAAAGGTTATAATAAAAACAATTATTTGATAACTCTAAGGAGTAGTAACTAATGGGTGGCAATACCTTTGGCAAACTTTTCAAGGTGACAACATGGGGCGAATCACATGGGATAGCATTAGGTGCGATAATAGATGGATGTCCGCCGAGATATCCCTTAGATGAAAAATATATTAATACATACTTGGAAAAAAGAAGACCCGGGAAAAAACACACAACATCAAGGCATGAGCCTGATAAAATAAAAATTCTTAGTGGCACTTTTGAAGGATTTACAACAGGAACTCCTGTAAGCCTCGCTGTTTTTAATGAAGATATAGACAGTAAACCCTATGAATGGCTGAGAGATGTATTCCGTCCGGGTCATGCTGATTTTACTTACCAGAGGAAATACGGCATTCGCGACCATAGAGGAGGCGGAAGGTCGTCAGCGCGTGAAACAGTATCACGCGTAGCAGCCGGTGCAGTGGCAGACCTTATATTAAAAGGATCAGGTATCAATGTAATGGCTTTTACCTCAAACATAGGAGGCATTCGAGTAAAGGCCGTCAACCTTGATAATATTATGGATGATCCATTATTCTGTCCTGATCCGCAGGCCTCTGAAAAAATGCAAAATTTTATGCAGCAGGTAAAATCAGAAGGCGATTCTCTTGGGGGTACTGTTGATATTATTGTAACAGGATGCCCTGCAGGCCTTGGAGAACCTGTTTTTGACAAAATAGATGCCCTGCTTGCACATGCCCTGATGAGTAT
>DAOWOC010000086.1 GCA_030642225.1 Deltaproteobacteria bacterium | reverse complement strand
GCATGTCTTGTGCAGAAGGCTATTGGCGCTACGAAAACAACCGGTTTTGATCTGATGACCGGGTGCAGCAGCTTTTTGTTCGCACTTATTACCGGCGCCCAGTTGATTGAATCCGGCCGCAATAAAAAGGTCATGGTGATTGGTGGTGATGTAAACACTACAATGCTTGATTACGAGGACCGTACATCAAGTATACTCTTTGGCGATGGGGCAGGAGCTGTTTTGCTTGAACCTTCTATTGATCCGGAACTTGGTATTATTGATTTCATGAGCCGTATAGACGGTGCTGGCGCACCTTATCTCTATCTCAAGGCAGGTGGGAGCAGGAGACCTGCAAGTCATGAAACCGTTGACAATAAAGAACATTATGTTGTTCAGGACGGCAGGACAGTATTCAAATATGCGGTTAAATATATGGCGGATTTTGCTGTTGAAATAATGAAGCGTAATAATTTAACGAGCGAACAACTTGATCTTTTTATCCCTCATCAGGCAAATTTGAGAATAATTGAAGCATGCGCCAACCGAATGGGGATCAATCCTGATAAGGTTATAATCAATATTGATAAATATGCAAATACAACAAGTGGAACAGTGCCCCTTTGTTTTTATGATGCTGTGATTGATGGACGTCTTAAAAAAGGGGATAATGTTGTTATATCAACATTCGGAGCTGGATTCGCATGGGGAAGCATGTATCTTAAGTGGGCGTTTTAGACAAAACAGACAGAAAATTATTTTCACATTGTAAACCTGGCCATATGGGCCAGGTTTTTTATTATCAGAATTTCCATGGTGGTATTGGATCTGGATCACTCCATAGTCCCATGCCTGTTTTTTTTGCCTCGCTTTCAAGGCCGCGCCAGACAACACGTATTTTGGTTATTCTTGCTGTTTTAAGTGATACCCATGCAAGCCCTGCTTTTATCAACTCTTCATTAAGACATTGATCTTTAAAATAGACAATGCCGGTTATACCACCTTGCCTGTTCGAGAGTATGGGGTCGACCTCAATAGTTTGCCCCAGGATAAATCCGGTTATGAACTCTGCGGCTTCTTTTGAGTAAGGCTGTTGCCCCCCTGGACATTCAATACCATAGAGAGTTATAGTTTTTAATCCCTCATTATGCAGAACTTTTATTGTATCTCCGCTTATTATTTCAGTGACCCTGGCTTGCCACCCAAAACAAAGAGCAGGGAAGATAAAAACTAACAATAAAAAAAAGATAATTTTTTTCAACATCTCGGACCCCATTTAAATAAAAAATATTAAAAATCCAGGGCATTAATATATAACCGGGCAATTACAAAAAAACAGAATGTATATTATACACCTTCAACCGCTGTCACTTCCGGGATTTCTTTTTTTAAAAAGGCTTCTATCCCGTTTTTAAGGGTCATTTGTGACATGGGGCATCCGGCACATGCGCCTGTGAGCTTAACTTTCACGATCCCATTATCTTCAATATTTATCAACTCCACATCTCCACCATCCCGTTGCAGGGAAGGACGCACTAAATTAAGGGCATTTAACACCTTTGTTTTCATCTCTTCACCAGTCATTTTTTTCCTCCTGTTTTATTTTTTAATTTAATAATGACAACTTAATAAAAATAATCATTAATCTCAAAAAGTAAATTATTTTATTAATGTTTTATATATCCAGGCAATTTCTCCTGATTGCAGCAAAATTTTATACCAGCTGCCCTTTTTCCCGACTAGTTTAAACCTTTCTCCTTTTGTAACAACACATTTAATATCATTCTTTGTGCCCGGGCCTTTTCTTGTGTTGGCACGTTCAGCAATCACTGTAATAAACTGCCCCATATTTTCCTCTGAGCCCTGCGTCTGTAACCTGTTTTCCTCTTTATTCAAATACCATGCATCTGTTTTTATAACTATTGTTTTAATAGCCCTGGTTATACAGGATTTAATGGCTTTACATTCAGGAGTATTTATCCATTCATCAAAACAGCCGTTAAATCCTGTAAAATTGTCATTTATATCAGGATCATCCGATGTCCCTGTTGCAGTAAATTTCGTTATTTTATGTAAGGATGCTGTTTCAATTATTGTCAGATTAAGGGTAATATTGGATTGCCTTGTAAGCCTGCCAGATCTGTTGTAAACAGCAGGATTAAATGATATAATGTTGCCTCTTATTATGAGCTCTGATGGCAGCGGTCCGGTTAAATTTTTATCGTCCGTTTCTTTATAAATATCCTCCTCTTGTGATATATAATCAGTATCCCTGTATTCTAAAACAATATAATGATTGGTATAAAACAGTGCAGTTGAAAGCATTTCGGATATTCCTGTTCCGATTGCAGGGTTCCACCAGTTCCCGCCTGTTTCATCAGTAATACCGGCAACTGCTATAGAGTGTTTGATTGTATAAAGAGTCTCTTTTTTCTCCTGATCAGCAAATAATATATTTGCTTTATGTCCTGTGTGCGTATATGTGTTGCAGTTTGAAAGGCATAAACCCGCTGTTATTATAAATATGCTCAATACTGCATTGTGTATAAAACCACATTTAATAATAAATAATTTTTTAAGAATCATATCTAAACCTGTTTTTAATTATCCCTCTCTTATGTCATGTCTAATAAATACTGCCTCCAGATTATAACCTGCATTAGCGATATTTTCACGCCCGCCTTCCATTCTGTCCACAAGCGCAAGAACCCTTTTAACGATTAATCCCTCTCTTATAGCATTATTTATTGCCTTTACAAGGCTTCCGCCTGTTGTTACAACATCTTCAATAATCGCTACATGCGTTCCGTCGGGGATAAATTTTCTGCCTTCTACCATAAGATTTTTACCATACCCCTTGGTTTCTTTTCTGATAATAAATGCATCTATTGGATTATTTTTATAAAAACTTTCAATTGATATTGCTGTTACCATTGGGTCGGCCCCCATTGTGACTCCTCCAACTGCCTGGACCTGTGGCAATTCAGGATTGATCAGCATGGCATACATGACCCTGCCGGTTAAAAAAGCCCCTTTCGCAGAGAGTGTCGTCTGTTTGGCATCCACATAAAAATCACTTTTTTTCCCTGATGCAAGGGTTACATCTTTTTTCTCATAGGATCTCTGCTTTATAAGCAGACGCAACTCTTCTTTATCCTGTTTCATAATTATACCCCGCCAAAAACCCTTTTAAAAATTGTATCAACATGTTTTAGATGATAAGCAAGATCAAATTGGCTTTTTATATCATCAACAGTTAAATATTCCAGAATATCTTTATCTTCAAGCAGTTGGTCCTTGAAATTTGCCCCGTGTTCCCAGACCTTCATGGCATTTTTTTGCACATACCTGTAGGCAAGCTCCCTTGATGCCCCTTTTTGAGTGAGCAGTAAAAGTATCTGCTGAGAATGGATAAGCCCGCTGAGTTTATTAAGATTCTTTTTCATATTTTCAGGATAAACAATAAGTTTTTCAAGGAGTCCTGCAAGACGATTTAGCCCGAAATCAAGAGTAACAGTGGCATCGGGACAGATCATCCTCTCTACTGAAGAATGGCTGATATCTCTTTCATGCCAGAGCGGGATGTTTTCCATTGCAGGGATTACAGCAGATCTTACAATCCGCGCCAGGCCGGTGATATTTTCAGAAAGTACAGGGTTTCTTTTATGGGGCATTGCAGACGAACCCTTCTGCCCCGCATGAAAATATTCCTCTACCTCCGATACCTCCGTGTGCTGGAGATGGCGTATTTCTACAGCAATTTTTTCCATGGTTGAGGCAATCAAACCCAGGCATGACATAAAAGCAGCGTGCCTGTCCCTCTGGATTATTTGCGTTGAGACTGGCGCCGGAGCAAGCCCTAATTTTTTGCAGACATAGGTTTCAATATCAGGCGGGAGATGGGCAAAAGTCCCTACTGCGCCTGATATCTTGCCCACAGCGATATCTGTGCGGGCATGTTCAAGCCGGACCCGGTTGCGCTTCATCTCATCATGCCACAGGGCAAGCTTAAGACCAAATGTTGTAGGCTCTGCATGAATCCCGTGGGAGCGGCCTATCATAACAGTCTCTTTATGTTCAAAAGCCCGTTTTTTAAGTATATCCATGATGCGGTCAATATCGGATAAAAGGATATCCGCTGCCTGTGTCAGCTGAACACTAAGACATGTGTCAAGGACATCCGATGATGTCATACCCTGGTGCAGATAACGCGCAGACTGACCGGCGTGCTCTGCAACATTTGTCAAAAAGGCTATTACATCATGCCTGGTCTCTTTTTCAATCTGATTGATGCGTTCAACATCAAATCCTGCCCCTGCCTTTATTTTTGTGACGGCATCTTTGGGTATTATCCCGTGCTCAGCCATTGCCTCGGCTGCGAGTATCTCAATCTTAAGCCAGATGGAAAATTTATTTTCCTCATCCCAAATAGAAGCCATTTCTTTTCTGCTGTATCTTGGAATCATTTTTACCTCTTTTATAGACAATTTTTTCAGATTATTCTATAACACATATAAGGATAAGATAACAATCTCATCTTAAACCAGATATCACAGATAAGAATAAGGGTTAAAAAATATTATGGAAAAAACAGGGATAAAGCTTTTGCCCCCAGGGACAAAAGGATACAGTATAAAAAATATTTTAATGGATTTAAACGGCACACTTGCGCTTGACGGTATCCTTGTTTATGGGGTTCAGGAAAGACTGAAAAAGCTAAGTAAGATATTTGATCTTTATATTTTGACCGCAGACACCAATAATACAGCTGAATCGCTTAAAAAATCCTGTGATGAGGTTACTATACTTAAGATTAAACAGGAAACAGGTTCTATTGAAAAGCTTGATTTTTTAATATCATTGGGAAGTGACAGTACAATTACCATGGGAAACGGTAACAATGATGTGCTGATGCTCAGGGAGGCAGCGCTTGGTGTTTGCGTTATCGGGCCTGAAGGAGCGTCAAAAGAGGCGATGGATGCATGCGATATTCTTGTGGCTGATCCATTGGCAGCCTTTGATATTGTTTTGAATACCAATCGTTTAATTGCTACATTGAGAAGGTAAAAGATGTCTATAGAAGAAAAAATAAGATTGACAAAACGCGCAAAAACATCCGGTTGAGCAGCCAAACTGAGTCCGGGTGACTTGCATGATCTTTTGAAAGGGATGAAGCTCCCAGTGCATCCTGATTTACTGATAGGCCTTGAAGATGCCGATGACGCAGGTGTCTTTAGAATTGCCCCTGACCTGGCGCTTGTGCAGACACTTGATTTTTTTACCCCTGTTGTTGATGATCCATATATGTTCGGTCAGATTGCAGCGGCCAATTCCCTGAGTGATGTGTATGCAATGGGTGGCAGGCCGCTTACGGTCATGAACATTGCCTGCTTCCCTGCAAAAAATATGGATACAGGGGAACTGAGACTTATTTTAAAGGGCGCCCTTGACAAGGTAAATGAGTCAGGGGCATTACTTGTGGGAGGTCATTCGGTTGAGGATGATGAACTCAAGTTCGGTCTGTCGGTCACAGGAGTTGTGCATCCTGACAGAATTTTTGCCAACAGGGGAGCACGTTCCGGCGATTTAATTATATTGACCAAGCCACTTGGAACAGGGATAGTTGCAACAGGTATTAAGGCAGGTCTGTGTCCCGAGCCACTTGCCAAAG
>DAOWOC010000115.1 GCA_030642225.1 Deltaproteobacteria bacterium | reverse complement strand
TCTTTTCATGAAAATCATCTTTTATCATTCGTCTTGAAATATTTACATCCCCTGTTGTCTTTTCATGAAAATCATCTTTTATCATTCGTCTTGAAATATTTATATCCCCTGTTGTCTTTTCATGAAAAAAATCGCGCATGAGCTTATGGTAGGGATGTTCTATATCAAGGATTAAGGCATCTCTGATATTGCTTATATTAGGAAACCGAATTAATATCTCCGCTTCATTAACTATTTGCATCAGTTCTGTTGCAAGGTGCTTGACAGGGGAAGGGTATACCCCTCTTTCCGTGGATTCTTTTGTATTTGATACTTCAGGTATTTCATTAATTATTTCTTCTATCACAAGGTTAACATCTTTAAACTCGTCAATTATATTTAAAATATCCTCATTTGCAAAGGACGTGGCTTTTCCTGAAAATTCAAGTTTATTAATAAACATCTGTATTTTGTTGAACCTTAAATTATCAGTAGAGTTTGTTGTAAAATCTGTTTTTATTTCATCCTGAAATTGTTTTAAGCGTTGAGAAGCCGTATTTGGCAAAGCATCCAATCCTTCCTGTAGAATAATATTTGATGGGGCAGTTACTATAACAGATGGTATAAGCTCTTGTAATAAATGCAAGGTCTCTCCCATATATGTTCCGTCCTCTTTGGAAGCTTCTTTGATTACATCTGACCCCATAATGTGATTTACCAAATAAAAAATCTTTTTTTTGTATATATCAAGCCGTCCATGATTGGCTAACCGCTGAGTCAGTTTATAGTATGCATTTATGTCAAATGGAAAAGTTTCAACAGCTTGAAAAGCAAGATCGTATGCCTGATTATAACTCAACATGCTATTTTCCCATTGACCTTCCATAAAATATAGATCAGATAAAAGTTCACCTGCTTCCACTGTGCTGAAATAAGCATTGTCAGGCAAAATATCAATCTGGCCTTCTTTTACATATCGCTGAAACATATTGAGATAACGGGATAAAATTTTTTTCATAATTGGCATATTGTAAAAGAAATTTTGTGACCTTGCCGGATCCAGATTCTTTTCAAAATACATGGCTGTATCAAGGCTGAGATTCATTATAGCACGCCAGAGATTATGCATGGCTACAACATAGGCCTCACGGTCTAAAAAGCCCTGATTTTTCCAGCCATTTTTTCTAACTGTTTTAGTTCCAAGTTCATCAAATGTCCCAATGGCTTTAACAAGAAGATCCTCGTCTTCATGCATGACTGTCCCATCCTTGAACTGAAGCGATTTGAGTATATTTGCTCTTAGCTGATCATCCATATCATAAAGACGTGAAATCACAAAAGATACCAGCTCTAAATGTTTGGTAAGTGATGTGGCCTGGCCGTTTCGTGTTTTGGCCATATTATATGTCAATTTAAAATAATCAAGGGCGCTGGTTAAACTCTGTTCAATTGATTTAAATGGCGCATTTGAATCAATCTTATCTTCTGCTATACGACGCCGTCTCTCCCCCTCCATAAGTAAGACAGTATAGCTTAACCGAAAATTATCCGATTCATGACCGTATATACGTTTTGATACTGCCTCTACCCATTTGCCATAACCTTTGTTTGGCATACGTGGCACCAATACCCATATTATCGGACCTGCAGCATCTATATTAGGTAAATGCGTTTGAACTATGGCACGGCTCAGGATAAGGTTTGCAAGATTTTTATAAAGATAAGGCAGACTTTTATAAAATCCCCGTAATGTTGTAGCCGGTGCGGATATTCCCAAATCGTATTGTGCTGATTCGAGTTTAAGCAGCACGTCAAACCATATTCTATAGATATCTTTGACAAAGGCTTCTGAATTACCATACTTTAAATTTTTATGAGCGCTGATATAATAATACCAGAAAGCAATCTCAGGGAGTTCAAGTTTACTGTTCAGGATACTGCTATTAATAATTTTAAATGCTTTATCAAGGCGTTTTTGATCAGAAGTTTGAAGATACAGTAACATCTCGGCTATGGCCAGGCGACGATAAGCATTCTCAGGATAGCATGCTTTTCCCTGAACTGCCTCCTTTGTTGCAATTATTTTGCTTTCCCATTTATCAGCATATGAAACCAGTCCTTCCTTAAATGTTTTTTTCTCATTCTCAAGCAGCCATTTATTAATTTCTTCGCTGTCAAGCCAGGTAAGTTGATAAGCACTGTCAAGCCAGTCGCTCCATGAGTATGAAGAAGCCTCTTGTGCATGTACCGGTTTTATAATAAATAAAAAAATAAAGACAATGCAAAACAGTTGTACGATATATTGATATTTTTTAGTATTTTTTAAGGCAGTTAATCGCATAATTAAGTTCCTCACACCTGTCTGTAACCTTTCGCCCCAAGGCCGGATAAATTATTACATTAAAATTTGAAACGGTAAATCTTCCCTTTGGCCAATAGAACAGATATTTGCCTGTTCTATCAATACATTTTTTTATATAACCTTTTTTTTGTACAAACTTTGCAAGACTGATCTTAAGATCAGTCTCTAACTGTCCGCAATCCTTCAAAGTTTCCAGTGACTTACCTTTAATGGCAAATTGAACGCCCTTAATATCTTCTCTGCCACGATCTGACCTGCTGGTCATATTTTGCTTATTTGTTATTTGCCTGCTGTTATTTTCAAAATCAGAAAAATCCATATCTTTTGTTTGGACATGGATCTCTTTATAATTATTAAACTCCTCAATATTATTATTTCTTTTGTGCTTCCTTGTTGCCTTATGTGTTTCAGGAGAAGCCTGCATAAAATCCTGTTTTTCATTCAAAGAAGCAACAAGGATCAGATCTTCTTTTTCACGGGAAAGGGATCTGGCCCTGTGCATATTTGGTATTTTTATCCTCTTTACCTCGGGGACAAAGTCTTTTTCCCTATTTAATGAATCTTTTATAATAAGCTGATTATCCTCTGCCGGGTTCAATGCAACTCTGCGTACATGCCGTGTCTTTATCTGTTTTGACTCCTGGACAAAATTCTTTTCTATATTTAAAGATGTCTTTAAATCTAATTGTTCCTTTGCTTTTGATTTTGGTATTATTCGACGTGTCTGATGTTTTTTTGCCTGTTTTTGCTTCTGGACAAAATTTTTTTCTATGTTCAGAGAAGCCTCGAGATTCAATGGTTTTTTTTCTTTTGGCTTTGGTGGCTCCGGTCTTGGTTCTTTGGCTTTTAACTCAGGCCATGCTATGACCGGTGGGATCGGCGCTGGTTTAGGTGGTTCCGGTTGAAAAATAAAATTTACTGCCTGTTGATGTATAGCCTTTAATGGAGATTTATTGATTACAAATTTCATAGAGATCATGATATTTGTAATGGCTAAAATTATTAAAAATATTATCAGAAAAAAGCGGATATGATATATCAAGCTGACAGTGTCTTTTATAAAATATATCCAGCCTGTCAGAAAAAAATTCCGGGTAATTTTTATTTCCTGCCATTCCACATTTGGCCTTGGCATGATAAGTTTTGCGCCGCCACGGCCATAATGACTAAAAAAATATGAGGTCATTCCACTATCTCCTCAATAGATTTTTCAGGCATCACAGCAATAATAACTTCGGCATCCGGCCAAAAAAATTTAATATAAGAATAAGCAATGAGCATATCTTCGGTTCGCGCGGAAGGAGCCGGCCACAGGATCGGTCCTTTATCTGTTTTTTTTGATAGATCCAGCAGCTTATCCTTTAATTGAATTTCCGGTAATTGTTCCTCTGCCCCATATCTTTCCTTACCCTTAGATAAGACCAGTTGGAATGGCTTTTTAAAATAAGATTCTTCTGCCTGCGAGTGAACATATAATTTATAACTCTCAGAGGGAGCTATAAATTTGCTGTTCTTTGATGAAGGAACTCTTGGAAGGGATATTTTTTCAATATCCGAGTGAGGAATCTGTGTAAAGGCTATCAAAAGGAGAAATGCAAGGTCGGCAAATGCGAATAACCATATTTGACTATGTTTTGAATTCATCTTTTTAATTATACCTTGCTATTTTTTAGATCAGTCTTTTATCAAAGCTTGTGCTTCCTGCTCATGATATTCTTTTATAAACATGTAAAAGAGTTTAATTCCGGCATCAATGCAATGCGATGCGCGATTTATAAACCACATTTTAACGACCTCAATGACAACAAAACCCGACAAGGCATAAAGTGTAGAGAGCAATGCTACACCCAACCCCGCTGCATTTAGCTGATTATTGGCTCCGCCTTTACTACTGAAGACTATGATCATACCAATAATAGTTCCAATAAAACCTATGGGGGGCAGCAGATTTGAGTACATGGAAATGGGACGTATATATCTATTTTCAAAAAAATTTTCCATAATCTGTTCAGTACTGTCTTCCAGCGCCTTTAAAAACAAAGGTATCTTTGCCCGTTTGTGTGCTTTATAAGCATCATAAAGTGTCTTTGCAGTAAGAATCATAAGTGGGGTTTCAAAATTATCAATCGGGGAGTGTATTGATTGAACAAGTTGTTTTAATATTTGTTTATCAGCTTCTGTGACCTTTAAATGACGTATTGCCTGAACACCATGACGGAGTCCCAATAATATCCAGGCAATAATAATTAGTCCGAAAAAGAGCGTAATATGTGAATTGCCAAAATTAAATAAATTAGTTATTGAACCCATTATTTTAAGTCTTCCTTTTCCTTTTTATTATTTGTAAGCATTTCCAACTGTTCATGAATTGATCGTGAAAAACCATCGTTCAGTGTTGTAATACCGGTGTCAAAATGAAAGGTTGTAAGATTTTGTATTTGATCAGGAAACCGTCTTTTAAATTCTTTTAAGGTTTTACGAAAAGTTAGATTTTCTTCATATATTAAGAGCAAATAGGCCTTAAGATAAAGCAGGGTAGCGAGAGAATCAGCTTTTTTTAAATCATTCTCCCTGGAATATTCAATTAAAAGAGGATTTATAT
>DAOWOC010000231.1 GCA_030642225.1 Deltaproteobacteria bacterium | reverse complement strand
TACTTCATCGCCGTGATGTGTTGTAGCGCTTGCGTATCCCTGTTTGCCAGATCACAAGAGAAATGGTCTCGGTGGTGTGCGTTTGATTTATTTTGGCCAGGTTTAAATCGCTCAGATTTGATGGATTTTCACAGAAGTGTAACGTGTAAAAGTTAGAGTGTAAGCCCGATCACATAAAGTGATCATTAACATGGAGATATCAAGAATGAAAGCAGTATCAACAATAAAAAGTCTGTTTGGGGCGGCTATCGTAATGGGATTTGTTTTAACTTCTTTTTCGGCACAGGCCGGAGATTGCGACGTGCACTATAAGCGCACAGCTTGTCCTGGCCAGGAGGCTATCAGTTACAAAAAGTGCGACGGTAACCAGGAGTGTACTAAAAGCAAAGAAGCCAGCTCAGTTGAAGAGTGTCAGGAAGTTGCCGTCAAATCCTGCAGCAACTCCAGGCTCGATATTACCAAATCGAAGGTAATTACCGCTATGTATAAGGAGACTGCCATTAAAACAACTTCCGGTAAAGATGATTTTTGCCTTTCTGTTTTCAAAGACAATGCAGGGGTTGTGGAATTTACTAAAGATTACAATATTGTAATGAAGGTTGAAACCCACAACAGTCCTTCGGCATTAGACCCATACGGAGGGGCGTTAACAGGTATTGTCGGGGTCAATCGCGATCCGTTCGGCACCGGCATGGGGGCCAAACTGATTGCCAATACCGATGTATTCTGTTTTGCAAACCCTGATTTTGATAAAAAGCTGCCGCCAAGACTGCTGCATCCCAAAAGAATATTTATGGGGGTTCGTGAGGGTGTGGAACATGGTGGGAATAAAAGCGGCATACCAACTGTCAATGGAGCCATTGTATTTGATGACCGTTATGCAGGGAAACCCCTTGTTTATTGTGGCACTGTCGGGCTGATGCCAAAAGAACTCCACGGAAAGCCTGCACATGAAAAAAAAGCCTTGTCAGGTGATTTGATTGTTATGGTAGGTGGCCGTATAGGCAAAGATGGAATACACGGGGCAACCTTTTCATCCGAAGAGCTGCATGAAGGCTCTCCTGCCACAGCGGTTCAGATAGGCGACCCTATTACACAAAAAAAAATGACTGATTTTCTTCTCATAGCAAGAGATAAAGGACTTTATAATTGCATTACTGACAACGGCGCCGGCGGGTTATCCTCATCGGTCGGAGAAATGGCGGAGGATACCGGCGGTTTTATACTTGATCTTGAAAAAGCGCCTTTAAAATATAACGGCCTTGCCCCATGGGAAATACTTCTCTCCGAGGCACAGGAACGCATGACTGTCTCTGTACTGCCTGAAAAGATTGAAGCATTTCTTGATCTTTCAAAAAAAATGGAGGTGGAGTCAACTGTTATCGGGATTTTTACGCAAAGCGGTTATTTTCATGTCATGTTTAATGGAAAGACCGTGGCATATCTTGAGATGGATTTTATTCATAATGGTGTTCCCGTAAAAGAGATGACCGCACGATGGACATTGCCTAAACATAAAGAACCTGTGCTCCCATTGCCTGAAAATCATATAGAGACATTAAAATCAATGCTTGCAAGACTTAACATATGCAGCAAAGAATCTGTCATACGTCAATATGATCACGAGGTGCAGGGAGGCAGCGTCATAAAACCACTTGTTGGAGAGACAATGGACGGGCCCGGAGATGCAGCTGTTATCCGGCCATTACTTGATTCAATGTCAGGGATTGTTATCTCAAATGGGATTTGTCCAAGATACAGTGATATTGACACATATCACATGACGTCAAACGCAATTGACGAGGCTGTAAGAAACGCTGTCTGTGTTGGAGCGCGTCCTGACAGGATGGCCGGTCTTGATAATTTTTGCTGGTGCGATCCGATTGTATCTGACAAAAATCCGGATGGAGAGTATAAACTTGCGCAACTTGTCAGGGCAAACCAGGCCCTTTTTGATTTTTCAATAGCCTATAATATCCCTTGTATATCAGGCAAAGACTCCATGAAAAATGATTACAGTATAGGTAAAATAAGGATATCAATCCCGCCAACAGTACTTTTTTCTCTTGTTGGCCGGATTAATGATGTCAGAAAGGCCGTGACATCGGATTTTAAAAATTCCGGAGACATGGTCTATATTCTTGGTATAACACGACCTGAATTAGGTGGCTCAGAATACTTTGCCCTTCATGATTTTACAGGCAACCACGTACCACAGGTCAGGCCAGAAACCGCAAAGAAATTATATGGCAGCATTCACAAGGCGATTAATACGGGGTTGATAAGATCATGCCACGATTGCTCTGACGGAGGTATCGGGGTTGCTATGGCCGAGGCCTTATTCCCAGGTAAACTTGGACTTAAAATGGATTTATCTATGGTACCTGCAGAGGATATCAAAAGGGATGATTATTTACTTTATTCAGAAACACCAAGTCGTTTTATAGTATCTATTAATCCGGATAAAAAAGAGGCCTTTGAGCTTTTAATGGAGGGGCTTGATTGGGCGTGCGCAGGTGTTACAACACCTGAAGGTATTCTTGAGGTAAAAGGTATTAATGGAGATATTATCATAAAAACTCCGGTCTCAGGTTTAAAAGATGCATGGCAAAGGCCTTTAAAGGATTTTTAAAACAGGATTATCTCATAAATGTTTGAAGTTTCACCCTATCACTTATTAGCAGCCTTTATCCTTGATATAATCCTGGGTGATCCCCACAATTTTCCACACCCGATTAAATTAATAGGGGCACTCATAGAAAGTATGAGAAAATATCTCCTTTTGCCGAATATTGACAACAAAATTCTGCTTATTAAAAAAGGTTTTTTTATTGTTTTATTCACCATTTGTATAACATTCGCCAGTGTAACCATATTACTTTGGATCGCAAAACAGCTGAATCCATGGCTATACAATATAATCCTTGTTTATCTTGCTTATTCACTTATTGCCATTAAATCCCTGCATGTTGAGGCAATAAAACCTGTAGCCTGTTTAAAAAACGAGGATATAACAGGAGCGAGAAAATGGCTTTCCATGGTTGTGGGGAGGGATACTGAGATGCTTGATCCGGCAGCAATAAAACGTGCTGTAATTGAAACAATTGCTGAAAATCTCTCTGATGGGATAGTGGCCCCTGTGTTTTATCTTATAAT
>DAOWOC010000095.1 GCA_030642225.1 Deltaproteobacteria bacterium | reverse complement strand
ATCAGAAAGATAAATACAATTATCATAACTTTTGCTCATCTTTCTGCCGTCTGTGCCAAGGAGCTTGGGATAGCTCGTCAGGAGTGACTCCGGTTCTGGAAAAACTTTTGTATAAAGATGATTAAAACGCCTTATAATTTCTCTTGTCATCTCAATATGGGGCAGTTGATCCTGGCCTACAGGCACACCGTCAGCCCGATACATCATAATATCAGCGGCCTGCAAAAGGGGATAGCCCAAAAAACCATATGTGGAGAGATCCTTTTTTTGTATCTGCTCCTGCTGTTCCTTGTAGGTAGGACACCGCTCAAGCCATGAAAGAGGGGTTATCATTGAAAGCAGGACAAATAATTCCGCATGTTCCTTAACCCCTGACTGAACAAATATGGTGCTTTTTTGATGGTCAAGCCCGGCGCTCAACCAGTCAATAACCATCTCCTCACTATCCTTTGATATATTTTTTGTATTATCATAATCCGTGGTCAGGGCATGCCAGTCAGCCACAAAAAAGAAACAGTCATATTCTTCCTGAAGGGTCTTCCAGTTTTTCAAAGCACCTATATAATTTCCAAGGTGTAATTTTCCGGTAGGTCTCATGCCACTTAAAATTCTCTTTTTACTCATTAACAACTCCTTAAAATCATAATTAATTATCCCATTATTATGATTTTTAAATACTGTTTATTTGTAACCCCCTGTCTTAATCCGTTGCCGATAATGACATATAGGGAACGTCCCTCTGTGGCCGCCCATTTTTTTGTATTTCCAATCAATATCAGGACAGGCACCTGCCCCTATAATTTGGATTATCCCTTTTATCCGCCACCAAGTAAAAGGGTTTTTAATCCATGAATAAGAGGGAATAAAAAATGATCAAAGGAATGAGTAAATATTAATACAATAAGTATTATAAATCCATACCGTTCTATTTTTGAATATAATATCGCCTGTCTCACAGGCAGGATACCCATCATAACCTTGCTCCCGTCGAGTGGGGGAATAGGTATCAGATTAAAAATTGCAAGGCCGATATTAATCTGAACGTTTATAACAAAAAAAACTACCAGTAACATCAAAGGAAATTCATAACCAACTGTTTGTGTAACAGACATGAATCGTGTCAAAATATGATAACAAGCGGCAAATCCTGCTGCGAGCAGAATATTGGATAAAGGGCCGGCAAGGGCAACCCATACCATATCCTGCCTTGGCTTCCTGAAAAAATTTGGATTTACAGGCACAGGCTTTGCCCACCCGACCATCTGGGTAATGACAAAGACGAGTGTCCCCCAAAAATCCAGGTGTTTAAGCGGATTTAATGTTAATCTGCCGGCATTTTTTGCTGTGGGATCACCCAATTTATATGCTATCCATCCATGTGCGGTCTCATGAACAACCAGGGCAATGAGAATGCTAGGGGCAAGGATGATAAATTTTATAATAGTTTCATTAATCATGACTGGTTTTCTTTTTTTCCTTGTTATAAAGATTTGTCAGGTATTTTATTTCATCATCGCGAGTCTTTACACTGTTATTTAATTTGGCATTCAGAACAGAATTTAAGAGTTTTGAGTAAATCGGTCCCGGCATTATTCCCATATCTCTTAAATCTCTCCCCTTTAACTCTGTCTTAATATTTCTTAGCCTTGTAAAGTATAAGGAAATAAATTTTCTTATATCATCACTTGTCGTCCGGGACATGGTAAATAAAAGAGCAAGTGTTGTCATGTTTGATAAAAAACAGTAAAGATCGGAATTTTTTGGTTTTTTGTGTGACGCAAACCATCCAAGACATTTTTGTGCCTGTTGCCTGTCCTTTTTTATTATCTTTAAAACGTGCCCCGGGAGCATCATATCTTTTGTCAATTTTTCCATCCCAACATCAGACATGCGATAAATCAGCGCAAAAAAATTGAGCTGCCATTTTAATGGTTTTTTTTCTAAAAAACTCAACTCATACCAGTGGAGCACTGCTTTCACCCTGTTGAATAAGTCATCCATCCTTTTATCAAATTTTATCTCTTTTGAGATAAAAGGTAAAAGGCCAAAATCTTTCATTCTTGATATAGCGATACACGGCGTGTCTTCGGACAGTATGAGTTTAAGTTCATTAAAAATCCGTCGGCCTGAAAGCCTTTCAAAAAAACCGTTTTTTACAGCATTTTTTATTAAATTCGTAGTATGTTTACCTATCTTAAATCCGAATCTCTGTTCAAAACGAATAGCCCTGAATGCCCTTGTAGGGTCCTCAACAAGGCTGAGATTATGAAGAACTCTTATCGCCTTGTCCTTAAAATCTCTTTGAGCCGTAAAAAAATCAAGCATAATCCCAAAATGTGGAGGAGTTAACTCAAGGGCAATAGCATTTATTGTAAAATCTCTCCTGTAGAGATCTAATTTTATAGATGACGTCTCCACGATTGGAAGGGCGGCCGGATGGTCATAATATTCCGTCCGGGCGGTAGCCACATCTATCTTAAAATTGTCAGGGAAAATAACAACCGCTGTACCAAATTTATAATAATGCCTCATCCTCCCGCCAAAATGATTTACAAGAATACGCGCGAAACCTATCCCGTCACCCTCAACAACAATATCAATATCAAGATTTTCATGCTTAAGGATAAGATCCCTTACAAATCCTCCAACCACATAAACAATATAATTATTTTTTTCAGCAAGCCCCCCAATTTCCTTAAGAAGTGCGTATATATGCGGGGGAAGCGATTGTTTCATCATTCCGCTTAAATTTTTTGAATGTCCATACCTGTTTATTTCGCGTTTCTGAAACTTTAATGATTTATCTTTATGATCATTTATCAGTATCTGCATAAGATCGGTTCTTGTAACCACACCTGCAAGCTCGCCATTAAAAATAACAGGAAGAAATCTCTGTTTTTTATCAACTATTTTGGACTGTATTTCGCTAAGGGGCGCATCAGGTGAAATTATTTCAAAATCTGTGCTCATAAACTGATTTACAGGGTATGTGCTAAGGCCATGATGCATAGCTTTATGAACAACCTGACGGCTTATAATGCCTTTTAACCCGTCTTTATCCACAACCGGCAGGACATTGATATTATAACGCACCATAAATTCACTTGCATCAGTAATTAATGTGTTAGTAAAGATATATTTTACAGGATATGACATTAGTTCCCGCGCAATCTTGACAGGGTTGGCAGATGATTGAAGATTTTCAAGGAGTCTTTCCCTGACCTGGGCTAAAGGCATATTTTTTATGGTGGCCGAGGCTGCCGAAGGATGTCCACCTCCTCCGAATTTAGATGCCATAACACCAACATTGATCTCTTGCAGCCTGCTTCTTGCAACCATATAGACCTTATCTTCCATGCGCACAAGGGCAAAAAGGACATTATAATTTTTAATGTCAATCATCTTGTGGACAAGTACTGCCAAATCTCCCATATAATACTCAAGGGAAGCGGTTGTAATAGCTATATCAACCCTGTTGACATGGTATATTGTAACAGATTGCAGAAGATCGTTTAAAAGACCTATCTGCTGTGAAGTAAGCTCCCTTGTAATCATATCGGAAACAACAGTCAGATCACATCCCATCTCAAGGAGGTGTGATGCGGCCTTAAAATCAAGCGGGGTAGTAGATGTAAAGGTGAAAGCCCCTGTATCCTCATATATCCCAAGAGCCATCACAGTTGCCTCTGCGGGTGTTATTGCAATCTTCTTTTCAACTAACAGTTCAACGAGAATTGAAGTCGTTGCCCCCACAATCTGAATATTTTCATAATCCCCTTTGATATCGCCTTTTGAAAATTGATGGTGATCATAAATATGAACCTTAACATTGCCTTTTTTTATGAGATCGGCAAATATCCCTATTCTGGAAGGAGACCTTACATCCACAAGGATAAGGCGGGTGATCTTATCCATATCAACATCTTTAATTTTCACGATATCCAGCATATAAAAAGAAGACTGGATAAAAAAATTTCTTAAATTTTTCTCCTTTGAACCTGGAAACACTATGCGGGCTTCAGGATAAAGTTTACTTACGGCAAGAGTTGAAGCCAATGCATCAAAATCAGCGTTAACATGTGTGATTATAATATCCATGAAACGTCAGCCCCTCGGGTGGGATGCCCTGTGAATTTTAAGGAGTCTCTCCCGCGTCACATGGGTATATATCTGAGTAGTGGATATATCTGAATGGCCTAACATCATCTGAACAGCGCGCAAATCAGCCCCCCCCTCAAGAAGATGGGTTGCAAAAGAATGTCTTAACATATGTGGTTTAATCTCCTTTTCAATCCCTGCAAGTTTAGCGTATTTTTTGATAAGTTTCCAAAAGGCCTGACGGCACATGGGCCCGCCTCTTTTTGTAATAAAAAGATAGGGTGAAGGTGGAAGTTTTAAAAGATGAGGCCTTGCGATATCAAGATAGCGCTGGATACAGCCGATAGCTACCTCACCAAGTGGTACGAGTCTTTCTTTATCACCTTTCCCGACACACTGTAAAAATCCTGCCTGCACATTCACATCCCTGACCTTTAACCCTATAAGCTCACTTACCCGCAACCCGGCAGCATACAAGGTTTCAAGTAATGCTTTATCCCTGATTCCTGTATTTTTATTTATATCCGGTGCTTTAAGCAAGCTGATCACTTCAGTATGATTAAGTATTTGAGGCAGATTTTTTTTAAACCTTGGCATTGAAAATTCCTCAGCAGGATTAAAGACGCATATGCCATCCTTTACAAGAAATTTAAAGAGCATTTTAACCGAAGATATATACCTTGCCCTTGACCGCGCGCCTACTCCAACCTTTCTTAAATTTTCAATAAAGGCGGCAATATGCGCTGCCTCAAGGTCTTTAAAATTAATAATCCCTAAGTGATTTAAAAAAATAGAAAATTTTGTCAAATCACTTGAATATGCACTGATCGTATTGGATGAAAGGCCGCGCTCAACGATCAGATAATTTAAAAAAATGTCAAGTTCTATATCCATACCACTTTATTATTAAGTTATCTTTATTTTGAGTTAAAACCTTTTTAAATTTTATTTCAATCTTAATAAAGTTTATCCAAATTTAAAAGATGGGGAAAATATTCTTTTAAAGCAAATATAGCTTACAACCGTTTTTGTTTATTTGATTCTTTTTTATCCAGTACAATAACAATAAAATCTTGGGCTAAAGAACCAGGTTTTAATGTAAAAAATTATTTCTATTAATTGCATTTTTAAAATATATATTCATCGATTGTCTGTTTGCAATTTTTTATGGGTTCAGCAAGGCCTAATCAAGAAATAACTCATTTGCTAACTCCTGATCCTGTAGTTTTTTAAAACGCATTAATATGTTTTTGTTGTCTTCCGAGGGTATGTTTTTAGAAAAATGTTTTTCAGATAGTATCTTTTCATGAAAATCATCTTTTATCATTCGTCT
>DAOWOC010000262.1 GCA_030642225.1 Deltaproteobacteria bacterium | reverse complement strand
GTGATTCACCATAAAAGATGAACGCTTGACATAATGAATTTCAATTTCAGTATCAGGCCTTGCAACTTTTTTTAAAACACTTGTAAGATTGCTATATGCCTTATTTATCTTAATTTCATCACCAAGACCAAGTTCATTTACAACCTAACCAGCATCAGGCATTACATCCTGCCACCAGATTTTAATTCCCATAATTTTGCTCCTTTGCATTAAAGATTTATAATTTTATAAAAAATATTATAATTATCAATATATTATCGGAGGATACTTAATAGAATTTCTCATGTTTGATTCAGCAGGCCCAAATTCTTCTATCTCTGTATATATAAGCGCAGTTGCATCTATGCCCGTTTCTTCTATGTAATCGGTTATAGGTTTTACATATTTCCAGGTTCGCACCATTGGCGCCAGGACAAAGATAAATATAAAAATAAATAAAAAATATAAAAATAAAGCAGGATAACCTGCACCTGAATGAACCTGCTGCAGGTTATCATTTAATTGTTTACAATTTTTTTCTTTTTGAAACACTATATTATCATCCTGTCATATATTTGCAGTAATATCAGGGAAGACCAGATAAAACATGATATATGCCATTAAAAGTGTGAGGCAAAGATTAAGGCTTTGGCCGCAGACATAAAGGATGAAGGGTTTACCACCTTTAAAATAATGTGCAAGTTGACGAAAATCTGTAGCAAGTCCTATACTGACAAATGCAAGGCAAAAAAACCATCCCCTGAAATTTTTTGTAAATCCGCGGATAACACCGTTATCTACTAAGGCATATCCAATATCATTGCCCATATAGACATATAATAAAGAAAAAATAATCGAAGCCAGGATAAAACCTATTACAAATTTTGGGAAACGAATCCAAATTTCTATTAATTTTACTTTTTGACCCGGGATACAATCAACCTTTGCACACCAGTATAATGCTACGCAAAAGGCTGTAAGGCCGATAAGGACATTCTGGATCATCTTGATGGTTGCTGCAACATAAAGGGCGCGTTCACTCAAAAATGCGCCTGCCGCCGCCACAGCACCTGTGGCATCTATTGTGCCGCCCATCCATGCCCCTCCAAGTATATAAGGCATGCCTGTTGCCTTGATAACAATCGGCATCAGTATCATCATTATTGATGTAAAGATAAGTGAGAGACCAACAGCAAGTGTAAGTTCCTCTTTTTTTGCCCTGCATGCAGACGCTGTTGCAATCGCTGCCGATACGCCGCAGACAGACATATCCGCTGAAATAACTATATTTAATGTTTTTGAGGGCATCTTAATAACCTTCTGCCCCAGGATATAAGTAGTGACAAGAACAACCGGGGTTACAACCCATGCAACAAATATCCCCGGGATACCTATTGAAATTATTTTTGAAAACAATATTTCTGCCCCGAGCAGTACAAGACCTGTTTTAATATAATATTCAGTCTGCACAGCTGGCATAACCCATTTAGGTGTTCGAATAGTGTTACTTATTATAAGTCCTATTAAAATAGCCCATGCAGCATATCCAATACCGAATGATTTCATGGTTACCTGATTTGCAAGGAGATAAGCAATAGTAGCGATGGAAAATATAAAGATAAACCCTTTTATGAATTTTATCGGGGACATTTCCATAAATGCAGTGCCAATGGCGAAAAAAATGGCAAGAAAAATACAAAGCGCAACAAGACAGGGTAATTGATTAAATGATTGTACCCTGGTTTTTTTATTAAGCTTTGAGGCTTTATACCTTGTTGCGCGCCATTCATTGATCTTCTCTTTTGTTATATCATTAAGCCCGGTATTTTTAAAATTTGCACGGGCAGCTCCATCTTGCGCTTTTAAAGCTGCCTGTAATGCCATATTATTTTTCAACCTTGCCTTGTCATAAGTATCTGATGCCTTCTGAGCCTTTGCAGCGGCTTTATCTTTCCCCATTACAAAGGCATCAACAGGATTATTTTTCCAGCCATGCGGTGTTGATAAAATTTTTTTTATTTTTTTTGAAAATCCAAGATTGGTCCCCTTAACTTTATCCTTTAAATCAGATGCCTTATGCCACTCAATAGTTTTAAAAGGGGCTTTTGCAGCTTCTTGAGCCATAACAGAGTTTGCCTTGGAAATTTTTTCCTTCATGTCAGAAGGGGGGTTGGGAATATAAATTATTAATCCAACAACAAGAAGAGCGAATCCAAGCCAGATAGCCCAATAATCTTCAAGTTTCCAGAAATCGGAAAACCTGGTTTTAACCTGATCAATTACTATTCCGGTTGATTGATTTTCATTTTCCAAAGGTTCATCAGCCATAATTAATTCTCCTTATTGTCATTTGACTGTAATGAAAAAATTAGACGAGATATGATAAAAAAAAATTGATTTTAAGGTTCAAATAGAAAGTTTTAAAAATTTTTTTAAAAGACATGGCGTGTTATCCTGAAAAGAATAAAAATGTCAATAATTTAATAATCCCCTTATTTTTATGCCTCTTAAAAGCGAATTACAATAAAAAAATAATTGTCTGTAATTTATAAAATCAGGGAGATTATATGCATGATCTATTTAAGATTATATCGGACATTTGAACTTGGATTTTCGCGGTATTTTTCTACCCGCAAGCAAAAAAGGTACTGGACCCCTTTAATGTCACACGTTAAAGCGTATCCAATGGACTTACAAGTGCGGAAATATTTTGCTCCATTACATGGGTATATATTTCAGTTGTTTTAACATCAGCATGCCCCATCAGTTTTTGCAGCACCCTTATATTTACACCATTTTCAAGCATGTGGGTTGCAAATGAATGCCTGAAAGTGTGACAACTGACAGGTTTAACGATATCAGCTCGTTTAACAGCAGCCTTCAC
>DAOWOC010000284.1 GCA_030642225.1 Deltaproteobacteria bacterium | reverse complement strand
TTGGCGACATAATGCACATGGCACAATCATTCGTTGGAAAGGTCTTGTCTAACTGGGCCATTACCCCGCCTATTGAAGGTGATTTTTCCATAAGATAAACATAATATCCGGAATTCGCCAAATCAAGCGCCGCCTGCATCCCTGCAATGCCGCCGCCTATTATCATTACCGAGCCCGTTTGTCCGGAACTTTTTTTATCAATTTTATTACTCATTTATGACTCCATATATATTAATTGTAAATTTTTTCTTATTTTGTATCTACGAGCACCCGCTCATTACCCTGCCGACATGTAAAACCGATTGAATCAAGATATTCAAGCACGGGAATCCCTATATTTCGGCCATAACCAAGGATATCCTTGCAGTCTGTTATCTTGATTACCTTTTTTGTGTTAATAACATTATTGATCCTGATCTTAATCTGCTCCAGGGATTCCAACGATAAATAACGGTCATTTTTGAGATAGACCAGTCTGTTCTGAAAACAAAGATGATTAAGGGCATTATGTATCTCTTTTTTGGGTAATTTTTTATTATGAAATGTCCAGAATGCATATTCTGTAAAGGGCGTAATGCCTGATTCTCTTGCGTAATCCAGCAATAATGAGATTAGATTTTTCAGTCTGGGCGTTAATGGAACAGAAAAATCCGGGAGATAATAGCCATTGTTTTCCTTTACAATTTTGCCCTCACGATATAAATCCTCAAACAATCCCTGGAGCAAAGAAGCATTAAAAAAAGATGGGAATTGTTTTTTTATCTTTTCAAAACTGATAACAGTTAAAAACGGATTGGCTGATACTATAGAATTAATTGTGCTAAGCAGCTTTTTTTTCAGATTATTGTAGTAAGTTCTGGATATTAAACCCTTGCCCTTAAAATTAAAATAATCATCATTCTTCAACCCCGTGTTAAGATTACAAGTTATCCTTTTAAAAGAAAGACCTGTATATGCGGCTATCTTTTCAGGATTGAGCAAGGGGGAATCAAGCCTGCCATGCAGGAAGTCTATTACCGTATCTACATTGCCTTTGGTAAGGGCACTTAAGTATTGTATGGTTTGGTTATGATTAACTGGCCGATATTTTCTGCTTGAAACCTCAAGAATACTCCCCCCGCCTATTACAGCCGGACAGTTAAGCAGGCTGATAATAAATTTGTCTCCGGCCATTGCGGGCAAATGGTTTAAAAGACGGAACTGTATAAACCCTTTTTCTCCAGGCATAATGGATTTATCCCCCATGATTATACACATGGCATTCAATGCCCCGGTGCCTATGAATAATTTAACCTTTTGCCGATTTTTAAGCGGTTTGTTAACGTATTTAAGGATAGATAATTCAGCATTCAGAAGGTAACTCATATTGACCTCCCTTGATTTTGTCAGAAGCGCTCCCCTGTAAACATCTTCTTTATCTATCCTGGAAAGGTTGATGCCAATACGCTGGCCGGCGATTCCAGTTTCAATTTTTTTATGATGCGTTTCCATAAAACGGGCTGTAGCATTCCTGAATTCAGGAAGTATGTACAAGGCATCTCCTTTAGTGATTGTCCCGGAGAGGATTGTGCCGCTTGCAATTGTTCCAAAACCAATAATGACTTTCACCTGGTCAATCCAGAGCCTGAAAGGCGCATCAGTGTCCTTATGAGGAGTTTTTTCAGCTGTTTCTCTTAAGGCTTTCATAATGTCATTAATGCCTCTTTGATCAATTGCTGAAAAAAATATTATTGGACTTTTTTCAAAAATCGAACCCATTACTGCATCCTTGAGTTCTTCTTCGGCAATTGTCAGGGTTTCAGCATCAACAAGATCAGCCTTGGTCAATACGATAAAACCATATTTTACACCGATCAATTCAAGTATTTTAAGATGATCAATAGTCTGGGGCATAACACCATCATCAGCAGCAACAACGAGTATTGCAATATCCACACTATTAAGACCCCTGATGGTATTTTTTAAAAAATCCGTATGTCCGGGAACATCGATAAGGGCAAGGCACAGGTCATCGGACAGGTTCAATGGCGCGATACCTGCCTCAATAGACAGCCCGCGTCTTTTTTCTTCTTTAAGTCTGTCTGTTTCAACACCGGTCAGGACTTTAACAAGCGAAGTCTTGCCATGGTCAACATGGCCGGCCACACCGACTGTCAAATATTTTACCATCTTAAGCACACTTATATTATTAAGGGATCATGAATTTTTTATAATCCCATCTCAGCCAAATCAGGCCCGAGATACATTCTTTCATCCTCACCAAGGATACCGAGCGAGAGACAGATAATCGTCCAGAGATGCACAGTGTGATAAGTGCCGTTAAAATGCTCACAAAGATCATGGATCTGTGAATGACAATTATGACACGGCGTTATCACATATTGTGCGCCGGTTGTCATGATCTGATCAAACTTGATCTTACCATATGCATGACGTTCTTCGGTGTACGGGGCCTGAAGAGCCCCACCGCCCCCGCCGCAGCAGAAATTATTGGATTTATTGGGCGTCATATCCACAAAATTTTCTTCCCCAACAAGGGTTTTGATAACAAAACGCAGGTCATCAGCCAGGGGATCACCAATGGATTTTCTGATCAGATTACATGGATCGTGAACCGTAAATTTAATATTATCTACGTTCCA
>DAOWOC010000180.1 GCA_030642225.1 Deltaproteobacteria bacterium | reverse complement strand
CCAAGCAAATTTTCTTTGGGGATAACAGCATCCTGAAATACCAGTTCTGATGTACCTGATGCCTTTATGCCCATTTTTTCCTCAATCGTGCCTACGGAAAATCCAGGGGTATTTTCAAGGTCTACAATAAATGAACTTATGCCTTTATATCCTTTGCCTTTTTCAGTAATAGCCGCAATAACAGCATAAGATGCAACATTACCATTGGTGATAAATTTTTTCTCACCGTTTATTATCCATTTGTCGCCTTCAAGCACTGCTGTTGTTCGCATTCCCGCAGGATCAGAACCGGCGCTTGCCTCGGTCAGTCCGTAACATCCGAGTTTTGCTCCGCTGGCAACAGGTGTGAGAAATTTTTTCTTCTGCTCATCATTGCCAAAGTGATTAATTGGAAACCCATAAAGTGAATTACAGACAGACATAATAACACCAACCGATGCACAGGCCTTGGAGATTTGAGTCAAGGCCAGGGCATAACAAATATTATCCATCCCAGCGCCGCCATATTCTTCTGAAAAAGCCATCCCCATAAAACTTAGTTCGCCGAGTTTTTTAACTATCTCTTCAGGGTGTTTGTGTTCTTTATCAAGTTCTGCGGCAACAGGTTTAATTTCCTGTTCTGCAAAACGTTGAGCCATATCTTTAACCATCTTTTGTTCTTCTGTAAGTTCAAAATTCATCAGTAATCCCCTTATTAATATTAGTAGTTTGTTTTAGATAATATTGATAATTTTGTAAAAAAACCAAAATCATATTATTCCTGTTAACAGCCCAGATTTCTTGTAATTATCAGATTTCTGCCATCATAAGAATAACAGATAAAGGCATATTTTTATTTAAGCCCGCCCTTAAAATCTGCTTTTCGTTTTTCCAGAAAAGCAGAAGTGCCTTCCTTAGCATCCTCACTGGCAAGACATATAGAAAATGCCTCTATCTCCATTTTGCATCCTGTAGCAAGGTCAACATTAAATCCATTTTCAATAACCTGTTTTGCCGCGCGTAAAGATACCCTGCCTTTTGACGCTATAACCCCGGCAATCTTATAAACTTCATCCATAAGTGATTCGTGGGGGCATATTTTATTTATAAATCCTATTGCAAGGGCTTCTTCCGCTGAAATCATCTTGCCGGTAAAAATTAATTCTTTGGCAATGTTTTTTCCAATAAGTCTTGAAAGTCTTTGTGTCCCGCCAAAGCCCGGGATAATCCCCAGATTAATCTCAGGAAGCCCGAATTTAGCCTTATCGGATGCGTAAATAAAATCACATGCCAGGGCAATTTCACTGCCACCGCCAAGGGCAAACCCATTAACAGCAGCTATAACAGGTATTGCAAGTTTCTGGAGTTTTCCTATGATATTGTGTCCTGTTTCTGAAAAATTTCTTGCCTGAAGCGGACCGAATGTGGCTATCTCCGTAATATCAGCCCCTGCTACAAATGATTTGTCCCCAGCGCCTGTAAGAACGAGCGCCCTGATATCTTCATTGTTTGAAATTTTATCTATTGCATCTGATAATTCTGATAAAAGAGCATTATTTAAAGCATTCATCGCCTTTGGCCTGTTGAATGTTATTAATGCTATAGTATCTTTGATTTCAAAAATAATTGTCTCATATGCCATGGGAAACCTCCATTTTGAGATTTAAATTTTAACGCCTTTGCAGACGAAGATTTTTTTGAGAAAATAAATTTCTCCTGCTCCATTGGAGAGCATTTATCCCCTTCTCTAATATTGATAATTTTTTACATATTTATAAAATTTTATATTATTCACCAAATATTTAAAGATATAAACGTTATACTTTTATATACAATAATGTCTTGTTGTCAAATTGAAAACCTGTTATGCGGTTGTTGTTTATAAAAAAATTATTTTTTATAAAAATATGGAAGAATCATATGTGGAAAAAATTTAGTCTTAAAATGAGAATTATAGTGATTCTTTGTTTTCTGTTTATCGTAACATTATCAGGAGGTAGTACTGCCATCTGGTATGTCTGGCAGATGAATAATCTGTTCCATACTGTGATTGAGCAAAATATTATAGTGCTCAGATCTTCTGAAAAAATGAGAAATGCCTTGCTTATGCAAAAGGGGTTTGTGAGTTATTTTAATATTGACGGCAATCCTGAATGGTTAAAACAATTAGAACAATATCACCGCGAGTTTAAATCCTGGTTGATAAAGACAAGAAATTTAACCTTAAATGATAAGCAAAGAAAATTTTTAAACGAGATAGAATATAAATACATAGAATATACATTTTTACGCAATAAGGTAATTAATTTTTATAAAATCGGAAAAAAACAAATCGGAACAAATTTACACAATAATCTTCGCTGTGAGTTTCAGGAGATTTATAAACTTTGTGGGGAGTTTAAGGCTGACCATGAAAAGGGAATTGAAAGAGCTGGGATAGAAAGCAGTAAACGAGCGTATTCTATTTATTTGATTATATTTTTTGTCACTGTTGGTGTGTTAATACTGGGTCTTGTTCTGGCCTATATACTGTTGCACCAGATACTTGAACCCATTAAAAAATTGGCAACAGGCGAGGAATTTAAAAAAGGTAGCGACGACAGGGTTGGCAATGAGGTTAAAGCTCTCAGTCAAAGAGTATATAATCTTATAGAGGATGTTGATAATACAAAAAACAGACTGGAGCAGAGCCATGAGCATTTAATACAATTTGAAAAATGGGTTATGATCGGGAAGCTTTCAGCAGGTATGGCTCATAGTATAAGAAATCCCCTTACCTCAATCAAAATGAGACTTTATTCATTGAGCCGATCCGTTAAATTTTCTGAAGTTGAGAAAGAAGATTTTGAGGTAATATATGAGGAAATCAGGCATCTTGATACCATTGTACAAAATTTTCTTGAATTTTCCCGTCCTCCAAAATTAAAGATGGAAAAGATGAGCCTGTCAGATATTGTAGATATTTCCTTAAAACTTTTGCGCCATCGTATCAAGTCTTTTGGGGTTGATGTTAATATTAATCGTCAAGACAGACTCCCTGAAATATGGCTTGATCCTGAGCAGATTAAAGAGGTTATGGTTAATTTATTGCTTAATGCCTGTGATGCCATGACAGATGGCGGAGTAATATCAATTCAGGAGCAGATGAAAACTGGACCGTCGGGTAAAAAGGTGGTGGAATTGAGGATAACCGATACGGGCTATGGGATGTCGCAAACCATACAGGAAAAGATTTTTCAGCCTTTTTTCAGCACAAAGGAAGATGGGACAGGTTTGGGGCTGAGCATAGCCAGACGTATCATCGAAGGTCATGGGGGACAGATTGTTGTTTATTCAAAGGAAGGCGAGGGGACAACATTTATAATTACTTTATTAAATGGTTGATGAATTTTGACGTATTTCTTGAATAGTCTGCCTTGCATAATTTTACAGGGATAAAATAAATATTTATTTTTTTTTATAAATTTATCAATATTAAGGAGTGAGTGATTTGGCAAATATTCTTATTATAGATGATGATGCCCAGTTAAGACAGAGTTTCCATAAGCTTCTTAGCTGGGAAAAGCACGATATTCTTACTGCTTCTACTGGTGAGGCAGGAATATCCCTTATAAAAAAGAATTCCTTTGATCTTGTTATCCTTGATGTTCGTTTGCCGGGCATTAACGGTCTTGAAGCCTTTGAGATTATTCATAAATTAGACAAGACGCTTCCCGTGATAATCATGACGGCCTACACCACTACACGAACAGCTATTAAAGCAACGCAAATGGGTGCTTTTGAATATATAATAAAACCGTTTGAAGTGCCTGATATGCTTGTATTGGTAAATGATGCTATTG
>DAOWOC010000116.1 GCA_030642225.1 Deltaproteobacteria bacterium | reverse complement strand
CTTGGTTCACATGCGTATAATCTTAAACTTTCTCAAAAACGAGCTCAGGCGGTTGTTGATTATCTTGTATTTATAGGATGCAATGCAGTGAATTTAATCTCAAAGGGTTATGCGTTTGATAAACCCGTTGCGGATAATGCAACCAAGGATGGCCGTGCTAAAAATCGCCGTGTTGAATTCATTTTTATTAAATAATGTTTTTTCAGGAGGCAATAATTATGAAAATTATCAAGATCAGATTATTTACAGGCATATTAACTATAGCATGTATTATAGCTGCGACGAACTATACCCATTCCGCAGAATTTACAGCTGATTTATTCCAGCAGTCATCAGATAAAACAATTATAAGTAAATATTATATTAAAGGCAGTATGATTCGTATGGAAACGACCTCAGGGCCAATAACCATTATAAATCTGGATAAGGGTAAATTTTACATGCTCTATCCTCAACAAATGATGTACATGACGATGCCAAACATACCGCACATGTCACAGCAGGCAATCCGAAATCAAAAAGATATATCTGACATAGCTGAAAAAAAACATCTGGGTAAGGAAAAAATAAATGGATATAAATGTGATAAATATCAAATTACTTACAAAAACAGCGCAAAAGACACTATAACCCAGTGGTATTCAGAAAAACTCGGTTACCCTGTTAAAATAATATCACAAGGTCGTCATGGAAAGATAGTGACAGAATATAAAAATATCAGGGAAGACGGAATCAGTAACTCACTTTTTGAGATCCCATCGGAATACCGAATGATGCCTATGCCGGCGATGCCAAATAATGGAAGGCATATGCGTTATTAAATTTTTAAAACAAAAGGCTTAGGCAGAGGCCATAAATCTATCAAGATTCTGTTTTTTGATTTTTTCAACGAGTGTGGTTCGTTTCATCTGAAGCAATTCAGCGGCACGTTTCTTGACCCAGTTAGTTCTTGCAAGCGCCTGCAGAATAAGCTGTTTTTCAAAATCCTCAACAGCCTTTCCAAAGCATATGCCCTCATCTGGTATCGCAAGGGATTGTGCGGATATAATACGATGCGACCGACCTGCTATTGATTCTGGAAGATCTGCAATGGTAAGCATGCCATCGCCTTTCAGAATAACCATGCGTTCCATGATATTTTCAAGCTCCCTTACATTTCCAGGCCATGGATATTCACAAAACTTCTCCATAACACCCTCATCAATACCCAAAATTGTTTTATGTTTTTTGGCATTAAAACGTTTAAGAAAATAATTAGCCAAAACAGGTATATCGGAAGTCCGTTCGCGAAGGGGGGGGGCAATAATCGGTATAACATTTAAACGATAATATAAATCTTCTCTGAAAGACCCCTGACTGACCATCTTTTCAAGGTCTTTATTAGTGGCCGCCACAATTCTTATATCAACATTAATTGTTTTACTGCCACCTATTCTTTCAAACTTGTAGTCCTGAAGTACCCTGAGAAGTTTAACCTGTAATCTCGGGCTCATCTCACCTATCTCATCCAGAAAAATAGTGCCTTCATTAGCTATCTCAAACCGCCCCATTCTGGTCTTTATGGCATTAGTAAAAGCCCCTTTTTCATGTCCGAACAATTCGCTTTCAAGCAATTCTTCAGGTATGGCTCCGCAATTTACCGGTATGAAAGGCTTGTCTCTGCGGGAACTCATATAGTGCAGCGCTCTTGCTATTAACTCCTTGCCTGTACCGCTCTCCCCAAGGATTAAAACTGTTGAATCAGTATCAGCCACCTTTTCAACCATATCAAAAACCTTCATAAAGGCTTCACTTACACCAACAACATTTTTAAAACGGTATTTTCTTATAAGCTCTTTTCTTAACATAATATTTTCCCTCTTATAATTACGCTGTGAAATAGCTTTTTTTATTACTGAAAATAATTCTTTTGAGCTTACAGGTTTTGTAAGATATTCAAATGCCCCAAGCCTTGTTGCCTCTACAGCATTTTTAATAGTTCCATAACCAGTATAAACAATAGTAATTATATCGGTGACATTATCCTCAATATACTTAAGGACACCAAAACCATCAATCTTTGGCATATATAAATCCGTAAGCACAATGTCATAGTAATTCTGCTCAATCATTTCAATGGCTTTTTCACCATCATAAGCTGTATGAACCTCATAATCACCTTCTGTCAAAATATTGGCTAAAGCATCTGCCTCTAACCTTGAATCATCTACGATAAGTATTACATCTTCTTTCATAACCATCTCTTTTTCTTATTATTTTAGATAAGTGCTGAAAATTCTAACCTTTTCCCAAATACACAGTATTAAAAGTATCCATTTTTTATTATAATACAATAAGTTAGGTTATCAAGTATTTTGTGTAATTTTTTTGACACTATTAAAAATAATTATTAAATTCAGCTTATTACATTATTAATTAATAATATCAACATGATATACATTAAAAAAAGAGGCTAAATGATAGCAAGAAGACAAAATTTTTATTTTTTCAATAAAATTTTTTTCTCAATCAACAAATCAATGACACTTTTTACACATTCGTCTTTTGCAGACAGATCAGTATTAAGAACAAGATCAGGTTTTTCAGGAACTTCATATGGAGAGGATATTCCGGTAAAATTTTTAATATTACCGGCTTTTGCGCGGCGATAAAGCCCTTTTACATCCCTTTTTTGGCACTCGTCAAGAGAACAACTGCAATATATTTCAATAAAATTTTCCTCACCGACCAGTATTTTAACCTTTTGGCGATCTTTTCGAAATGGTGAAATAAAGGCTGTAATAGAAATCATGCCGGCCTCTGTAAACAACTTAACCATTTCACCAATACGTCTGATATTCTCAGAACGATCTGTATCTAAAAAACCAAGGTCGGAACAAAGGCCGTGGCGTACATTATCACCATCAAAAACAAAAGTGCGGCATCCCTGTAAAAATAATTTTTCCTCAACAAGATGAGCTATGGTTGATTTGCCTGAGCCAGAAAGCCCTGTAAACCAGATGACTACGCTTTTATGCTTTCCCTGCCTCTCTCTTTTCTCACGAGTTACCAATGACCTTTGCCATACCGTATTATTGCTGTTATTTGTGATGTCCATTAATTTATATAAATACCTTTAAAATTGATTAATAATAACGATAATTCATTTATTCTTCAAGATGCTTTTAAATTTCATCTATTATATATAAAGCCCATCCAACACTTGCCAGGGCCAATGTAGCAATTTTCCATTTTTTGGACAAATCGTTCTGCATTTACCTTATGAGGCGCCTGAAAACAAATAAATACACATAAAAAAATTAACAAAATCATAAAATATTTTAATATTCTCATGATAAAAAATCTAATTAGTTTATTTACTACCTATAAAAAGATAAATCAATTTAATTCAAATAATTATAATCTCATACTTTGCTATAATCATTTTTTTATAAGTCCAAATAATTTGCTGCCCACATAAGGACAAGTAAACCTTATATAAAAATAAAAAAACCCTCTATTACCCATTACAAATTTCAGAATATATTTCCACTGAATGCATAACATTAATACTTTTACCTGTTTTTGAAAGCATATCGGTTATTTGCAGCATACATGCGGGGCAGGATGTAACGACAATATCAGCGCCAGTATTTAAAATAGATTCAACTTTTCTGCTTCCGATTCTGCAGGAGAGTTTATAATTCCTGATATTAAAACTTCCGCCAAAGCCGCAACATAAATCAGAATCATTCATCTCGCGCAAATTATAGTATGGATTTGCACGAATCAGCTCCCTTGGCTCATTAGATATATTAAAGGTTTTTTTTAAATGACAAGGGTCATGAAAGGTAACATTTTTAATATCATGTCCTGGTCTATATTCTTTTTTATTAATCCCTGTTTTTTCTACAAGAAATTGATTAATATCCATAACCTTACTACTAAAGGCCAGGAGCCTTTTGGCTTCTTCTTTTGAAAGGCCGGAAGCCATGAGTGGCATAAATTTTTTTATAACAAGGGTACAAGTGGGACAGGCTGTTATAATATAATCCAGTTCCATTGGATCAAAGATATTAAGCGTGTAACGCAATAGCCGGTTAAAAGTCTTCATGTCACCCTCGGAAAGGGCAGGCATACCGCAGCATGCCTGAACCCTGGGTACAAATACACTGACCCCGTGAGATGACAGAACATTTAAAACCGCATGGCCCAAAGAGGGGTATAATTTATCTATCATACAGCCGGTAAAAAAACCTGCCTTTAATCTTGAGTTGCCTGTCATAAAATCTATTGAGCCCTGTGTCCCGGAAAAAGGCTCATCAGGCAAACTCCTGAAATGACGTCTGCCCATTGGCCATGCAAAACGCAGCTCCTTTGTGTTGCAAATTTTATCAGCAGGCCGGGCAAAGACATACTGCAACTTGCTAATCAAATTAAAAACATGATTAAAAAATAGTGGATTGGCCAATGTTTTCCTGAATATTATTTTTTTTAACAGGCCAAGACCTTTATATGATGTCAGTATTGCCCTTGCTTTAATAAATATCTCCAGGATATGCACTTCGCCTGGACAGGATGCAGCGCAAGCCCCGCAAAAAAGACAATTTTTAAGCCTTTTTTCAACGCCATCCGCATTTTCAAACAAACCTTTAATCAAACCATCCAGCAAGGCAAGTTTACCACGGGCTGAATCAGCCTCATAATATGTTTCCGCAAACAGGGGACAGACTGCCTGACACATGCCGCACCGCATGCATACTTTCATCTGGGCTTCGATCTCTTTTATTAATTCCTGCAATTCATTCATACTGAATTATATATCAAAAATTACATTTAATATCAGCATAAGTTGACAAAATATGCACATAAATGATAAAGATTAATCAATTTTTTCATAAGGGATTTATATGATCGGCAT
>DAOWOC010000072.1 GCA_030642225.1 Deltaproteobacteria bacterium | reverse complement strand
GGGCTGGCTAAAATGTTTAGCAATTTTGCTTTAATGCATGGATTTTCCGATGTATCCTTTTAGAAACCTTTTAATAATAGATTAACGGCGCTAAAAACCCTTTATAAATTTTTCATGCTCTTTAAAGAGAGTTTCTGCAACCTGCTTGGAATCTTGTTAAAACAGGGGAAAAATGTTATCATGAAATAAAAAATTTACGGTACATTTAACCTTTTATAAGATAACTTGTTCTATCAAAAATTATAGCGGAGATAAGAAATGGCAGTATTGAGTATAAAAAAAGACGGCACTATATTAGCTCATGAGGTATGCCCCCCTGAAAAAATCTGCGCCGGTGATATTGTAAATAATCAGCGTATATACCAAACTATAACGATTGAAAAAGGAATTACAATAAGACATATACTGGAAAAGGTACAGCGCCATCCGGAAAAGTTTGCGTGTGCAATGGGCATTGAAAATATCAAAGATTTTATCAATGAGCTGGAACTTGCCCCTCAGCCCATAGAACCACCGCTTTCCCATACCTTACTTCGCTGGAATTGTGAAATTGAATATATGGAAAATGGACAATACATGTTAAACATTGAGCCTGAATGGATAGGAATCCCCAAAAACGGGGATGAAAATATTCCTTTAAATTATTGTACAGTACCACAAATTGCAGATCTTCCGATAGAATTCAAAGAGGATTTTACCATCTGGCAGGAATCATCAAATCCTGAAGAAGATTCAATACCAATCATTAGCGGGGTTTATAAACCGTTTACATTCAGGGATTTATTTCAGGCTATTCTGCTTGATATTTGTTTTTTTGGTACACCCAAAAACAGGGATAGGATACTGGAGCATACAGCCTGAAAATTATTTTTTACTATTTTAATAAAATTTTGATTGAAAAATAGACATAAAAATCCATTTTTAAATATAAAAATAAAAAAATATTTGACCTTGACAATATTTTTGCCATAGATTGACTCATATTTTAAATAATTTTTGATTAATAAAAAATCATACAAATACTTTAAGGATAAAAATAAGGGGATAAATGATGTCAGAAAAAACTTACGTATTCCATTTCCAGGACGGCGACGGCGACAATAAGGCATTATTAGGTGGGAAAGGCGCAGGTTTATGCAAGATGGCACAAATGGGGCTTCCTGTACCCCCTGGTTTTACTATCTCTACTGATGTCTGTTCATATTTTAATGACAATAATCATTTTTATCCCAAAGAATTAAATAATCAGGTAAACAAAAATCTCTTAAAATTAGAAGATGAGATGGGCGCAAAATTTGGTAACGCAAAAAACCCTCTTCTTGTCTCTGTACGTTCAGGCGCAGCCATCAGTATGCCTGGCATGATGGACACGGTTCTTAATCTGGGTCTTAATGATGAGACAATAAAAGGTTTTATTTCAATAACGGGCAATGCACGTTTTGCTTATGACTGCTACCGCCGTTTTGTCTCAATGTATGGAGATGTGGTTCTTGATGTAAAGGCTGAGGGTAAGGATGATATTGATCCATTTGAGGAAATACTTGAGAAAAAAAAGGCTGAAAAAGGGGTGGCCAAGGACAATGAATTACAAAGCGATGACCTAAAGGAACTCGTTGCAGAATTTAAAAAAAAGATTAAGGACAGGCTTAATATCGATTTCCCTGAAGATCCAATGGAACAGCTCTGGGGAGCAATCGGAGCAGTATTTGGCTCATGGGATAATGAAAGGGCAAACGCTTACCGCAAACTTAATAGCATACCTGATGACATGGGTACTGCCGTAAATATCCAGAGTATGGTATTTGGCAATATGGGTGATGACTGCGCTACAGGGGTTGCATTTACAAGAAACCCGGCCAATGGTGAAAACTTTCTTTACGGCGAATATCTTATAAATGCCCAGGGCGAAGATGTTGTCGCCGGCACAAGAACACCACAACCTATTAATAAAACGCAAAAAACAAGGGATGACCAGGTTACTCTGGAAAAAGCCATGCCTGAAAGCTATAAAGAGCTTGAAAAAATAAGAAATATACTTGAGACAAATTATAGCGATATGCAGGACATGGAATTTACCATACAGAAAAACAAACTTTTCATGTTACAGACAAGGTCGGGTAAACGCACGGCCTTTGCTGCCCTTAAAATAGCTGTGGATATGGTAAATGAAGGCCTTATAGACACCAAAGAAGCTATTTTAAGGATTGAGCCTGCTCAACTTAATCAATTTTTAAGGCCTACTTTTGATTATATAAAAAAGCAGGAGGCAATAGACGCAGGAAAATTGCTTACAAAAGGACTTAATGCAGGGCCTGGGGCGGCAACAGGACAGGTTGTATTTAATGCGCCTGATGCAGAGGAATGGGCTACCAGGGTTCAAAGCGTAATTCTCGTCAGGATTGAGACATCACCGGAAGACATTAAAGGCATGAATGCGGCTTCAGGTATTCTTACTGCAAGAGGTGGCATGACATCACATGCTGCTCTGGTTGCCAGGCAGATGGGTAAGGTATGTGTGGCAGGATGCGGGGCATTGGAAATTAACTACAAGGCAAGGCAAATGAAGGTCGGAGATACCATTATCAAGGAAGGTGACTGGATAACACTTGATGGTACCACTGGTGAGGTGATAGCCGGTAAAATAGATACCCAGCCATCCCAGATCATAAGGGTCCTGATTGAAGGCAGCCTGAAACCTGAAGATTCACCATTGTATCAGGATTATAGTAAATTAATAAAATGGGCTAATGAGCACAGACGACTCCATATCCATACTAACGCTGATACACCGCAACAATGTCTTGAGGCTATTAAATTAGGAAGTGAAGGTGTTGGATTATGCCGTACCGAACATATGTTTTTTGAAGGTGACAGGATAAATTCTGTTCGTGAGATGATCCTTGCGGACAATATTGAAGGAAAGGAAAAGGCGCTGGCAAAACTTCTTCCAATGCAGAAAGAAGATTTTAAGGGTATTTTCAGTGTAATGGACGGCAAACCAGTCACTATAAGAACACTGGACCCACCGTTGCATGAATTTCTGCCACAAAATAACAAGGATATTGAGATTGTAGCAAGGGAGTTAGGTGTATCTGTTGATACTATAAAAACCAAGATATCTTTTCTTCATGAAACAAATCCCATGTTAGGACACAGGGGATGCCGTCTTGGCATTGTATTCCCTGAGATAACAAAAATGCAGGCCAGAGCTATTATAGAGGCTGCGTGTGAAATTGCCAAAGAAGGCAAAAAAGTCATGCCCGAGATTATGATTCCATTAGTTGGGGATGTAAATGAGCTAAAAAATCAAAAAGCCGTAATACAAAATGTTGCAAAAGAGGTAATGGAACGTCTGGATATAAGTATTGATTATAAGATAGGCACAATGATTGAAGTTCCAAGATGCGCTTTAACAGCCGACCATGTCGCCAGGGAAGCTGATTTCTTTTCCTTTGGCACAAACGATCTGACTCAAACAGTCTATGGCATAAGCAGGGATGATTCCGCAAAATTCTTAGAAGCATATATAGATGAATCAATATGGGAAAACGATCCATTTGAAAAGCTTGATCAGGAAGGTGTTGGTTTTTTAATAAAAACTGCTGTTGAAAAAGGCCGCTCAATCAAACCTGATTTATCAATAGGTATTTGTGGAGAACATGGCGGGGAACCTTCTTCCGTAGAATTTTGTCACAGGATTGGCTTAAATTATGTTTCATGTTCCGCTTTCAGGATACCCATAGCGATTCTATCGGCGGCCCAGGCAAACCTGAAGGATTAAAAAAATAATATTAAAAATATTTTAGCGCGATTAGCTCAGCTGGATAGAGTGTTGGTCTCCGGAACCAAAGGTCGTGGGTTCAAATCCCGCATCGCGCACCAGGGACAGGGGAACGGCAATCTCAAAAGGCCGCTCCCTTTTTTTATCATATTATGCTTATTTAAAATAATAAGGAGGCCTTAAAAATGTTTTTAAAAACTTTTCTTACTACTTTCGGGCTTATTTTTCTTGCTGAACTTGGCGATAAAACCCAATTAGCGACAATGTCTATTGCAAGTAAAAATGAAAAATTTCTCCCGGTCATTCTCGGTGCCACACTTGCCCTTATTGTTTCAAGCCTGCTCGCTGTATCATTAGGTGTTATGATTAACCAGCATATTCCCAAATATTATATTAACATTATATCAGGTATTATATTTATAATAATCGGTGTGTGGATACTATTTGACATAGCATAAAATCTATAATAATCAATATGTTATTTTTTTAAAACAGATCATGTTTTAAACTGTTTAATGATTTATTATTTTTCAAACTAAAAGGACAACAAATTATGTTTCAGCTTAAAAAAGGTATAAAAATTCTCTCTACTGATAATATTAATACGCTTAATTCAATGTGGAAAGAGTCTGTTCGCGATATTATACTCAGCACAACATTATCAAAATCCGGTCACCCGGGGGGGTCACTTTCATCACTTCATCTGCTCTTAACACTTTATTCAATGATAACGCATGATTCTGCAAATCCAGGGTTAAAAGACCGTGACAGGGTGGTTATGAGTATGGGACATGTCAGCCCGGCTGTATATGCTGTTCTTTCGAGATTCGGGTATGTTGATTATGAAAATTTTTTATTGGAATTCAGGAGAGCAGGCTCAATCTTTACCGGTCATGTTGAAAAATGCGTGCCAGGGGTAGAATGGAATACAGGAAATCTGGGGCAGGGCTTATCAGTTGGATGCGGCATGGCTTTAGCACAAAAACTCAAGAATATAAATGCACGCACCTTTGTAATGATGGGGGACGGTGAACAACAAAAAGGCCAGATATCCGAGGCTCAGAGATTTGCTGTTAAATACAAACTTGATAATCTTATAGGGATTGTTGATCGTAACAGATTACAGATCAGCGGCCCCACTGATGATATTATGCCAATTCATGTCAGCGAAATATATAAGGCATCCGGATGGAATGTTATAAGGATTAAAAACGGACATGATTTTAATTCCATCTATCAAATATTTGATGATGTTATAAATAAAAACGTTGAATATCCAAACAGGCCGACAGTCATTATTGCTGACACAATAATGGGGAAAGGCGTTTCATTTATGGAAAACCAGGCAAAATTTCATGGTTCACCACTTACTTATGAGATGGCTGACAAGGTATTTTCAGAACTTGATATTAAAGAAGATATAAAAGTATGGGATACAAAACGTAAAGACCACAAAATCACAATGCATCAGGAATGCCCTGTATCCCCTGCCCCTTTGATCAATCCCGGCGTCCCAAGGGTCTACGGCAATGATCAAAAAACAGATTGTCGTTCCGCTTATGGCAATGCACTTGCAGATATGGCAGAACTCAACAATAAAGATGATAAACCAAAAATCATAGGTGTTTCCTGTGACCTTGAAGGCTCTGTAAAAATGAATGGATTCCACAAAATTTCACCGCATGCCTTTTTTGAAACAGGGATTCAGGAACACCATGCTGCTTCATTCGCCGGCGCCATAAGCAATGATGGCTTTATATCATTTTTCAGCACATTTGGCGCCTTTGCAATAGATGAAGTTTTTAATCAACTCAGGCTAAATGATATTAACCGGACAAATCTCAAGGTCGTTGCAACACATTGTGGGGTTGATGTTGGTGAAGATGGACCTACTCATCAATGTATAGACTATGTTGGTCTTGGCACAGGAATCCTGAATTTTTCTGTTTTCATCCCTGCTGATCCAAACCAGACAGACCGTATAATAAGAAAAATAGCAGCACTTCATGGTAATGTATTTGTGGGGATGGGGAGATCAAAGATGCTTCCAATCTTAGACAAAGACGGAGCACCATTTTTTAATGAAAAATATGAATTTATACCAGGCAAGGCTGACTGGATATCTATCGGCACTGAAGGAACAATAATTGCAGATGGAAATATGGTATTAAAAACAATTGAGGCAACAGCAATTCTTAAAGATAAATATCAACGAGATATTGGTGTGTTAAATATGGGATCATTAAAACCGCTTGACCATAACGCTGTTGTAAACGCCGCCCAAACAGGCATTATTCTTACTGTTGAAGATCACAATATTATAAACGGCATGGGTAGTCTTATCGCTAATTCACTTATAGAAAACAGGCTGACCCCAAAGTTTAAAAAACTCGGCATTACAAAATACAGTGGCTCTGGCAGCCCAGAGGAGCTATATAAGGATC
>DAOWOC010000070.1 GCA_030642225.1 Deltaproteobacteria bacterium | reverse complement strand
GTATTATTCTCAAAAAGAGGGACTGATATAGTATTAACATATAAAAAAGGATTTTTTTCCATGCCTGCAAAACGATATCCGCAGCAGGTGATACAAAGGATAATTATCCAAACAGGCAAATAGATTAATTTTTTCATAATATTTAATTTGCCACAATATTTACAAGTTTACCCTGCACCACAATAACCTTTCTGACATTTAAACCATTTGTAAAGCGCTTTATATGCTGATCCTCAAGGGCAATTTTTTTGAGCTCATCGTTATGCAAATCAACAGGAACCTCAATCCTGGAACGAAGTTTCCCGTTTACCTGAAGCACTATGGTCATGATTTCTCTTGTTAATACGCCTTTATCATAAACCGGCCATGGTTCATTCAGCAAAAAGGTATCATGCCCAAGGATACGCCACAATTCTTCGGCAATATGGGGAACCATTGGAGAAAGAAGCTTTAAAGCCGTCTCTATGGCCATTTTTAAAACCTCGGGATATGCATCCTCATCAACCCCCTTTTCCCGCACCTGATTTACAAGATTAACCAATTCCATAACAGCTGATATAGCTGTGTTAAAATGAAATCGGGTATCAATATCATCTGTAACGCGTTTAATGGTTTCATGTGTTTTACGATGGAGCTCTTTAATGGCATCAGATGATAAATCACCACCGGCAAAGACCTCAGCATCCTTTATCCTCTCATTTTCCTCAAAAACTATCCTCCATATCCTTGCGAGAAACCTTGATGCGCCTTCCACTGCATTGGCATTCCACTCAAGGTCTCTTTCAGGCGGAGCGGCAAAGAGGCAAAAGAGCCGTACTGTGTCAGCGCCATACTCATTTATCAGTTTATTAGGATCAACAACATTGCCCTTGGACTTTGACATTTTGGAGCCATCTTTAATGACCATACCCTGAGTAAGCAGATTGATAAAAGGTTCATCCGTTTTTAAATAACCAAGATCTCTCATGACCTTTGTAAAAAAACGTGAATAAAGCAGGTGCAATACAGCATGTTCAATGCCGCCGATATACTGATCAACCGGCATCCAGTATCCGGCCTTTTTCAGGTCAATTGGTGAATCAGTGGAGTCAGGACATGTATATCTTGCAAAATACCATGATGATTCTACAAATGTATCCATGGTATCAGTGTCTCTTCTCGCCGGCCCAAGACACTTTGGACATGTTGTTTGAACAAATTCTTCAATATCAGGCAAGGGAGATATACCGCTCTTGGGAAATTCTATATCAATCGGAAGCACTACAGGGAGATCTTTTTCTGCAACAGGAACCAAACCGCATTTATCACAATAAACAACGGGTATGGGGGCGCCCCAGTAACGCTGCCTTGATATGCCCCAGTCCCTTAACCTGTAATTTATTGTAAAATTTCCCATACCCTGTTTTTTTAAATAATCTATAATAGCCGTTTTTGCCGCCTCATTTTCCATGCCGTTAAACTTGTCTGAATTGACCATAATACCCGGATTAACATAGGCATCCTCCATTGTTGCGGGGTCAAGTTCCTCTCCATGTGGCTGGATTACTACTATGACCGGAAGGTCGTATTTTTTTGCAAATGCAAAATCCCTTGAATCATGGGCAGGGACAGCCATCACGGCCCCTGTTCCATATTCCATTAATACGAAATTGGCCACATATACAGGCATTCTGCTGTTTGTTAAAGGATTAATGCAATAAGCGCCGGTAAAAACCCCTTTTTTCTCCTGTGTCTCAGAACCGCGCAAAAGACGATCCTCCATTAATACCTCTTCAATAAACAGATCAACCTGCTTCTCCTGCTCTGTCCCGCGTGAAAGCTCCTTTGCCAATGGATTTTCAGGCGCAAGGCTCATAAATGTCGCACCAAAAAGCGTGTCCGGTCTTGTTGTAAAGACCTCTATAAACTGTTGGGGGTCTGATTCAAGGACAAACCTTAATTTAGCGCCAATGCTTTTTCCAATCCAGTTTCTCTGCATGGTAAGAACACGATCCGGCCAGCCGGGAAGTTTATCGGTATATTCAAGGAGTTCTTCAGCATAATCTGTAATTTTAAAGAACCAGCCATCCAGTTCCTTTTGTTTTACCATCTCACCGCATCGCCAGCATGCACCGTTTTCAACCTGTTCATTTGCAAGCACTGTTGTGCAGGAGTCACACCAGTTTACAAAAGACTTTTTTCGATAGGCCAGACCTTTTTCCAGCATCTTCAAAAACATCAGCTGTTCCCATTTATAATACGATGGGTCGCACGTTGCTATCTCCCTGTCCCAGTCATATGAAAAGCCCATTCTTTTAAGCTGCTTCTTCATATAATCAATATTTTCATATGTCCATTTAGCCGGATGAGACTTATTTTTTATTGCTGCATTCTCAGCCGGCATGCCAAAGGCATCCCAACCCATTGGATGGATAACATTCACACCGCACATTCTCTTATACCGTGCTACAACATCGCCTATGGTATAATTCCTGACATGTCCCATGTGAATCCTGCCGGAAGGATAAGGAAACATTTCCATTAAAAAATATTTTTCTTTGGAAGTATCCTCAAATGCTTTGAAACTCTTATTTTTATCCCATATGGATTGCCAGCGAAGTTCAATTTCATGCGGGTTATATCGTTCTTCCATTGCAAATCTCCCTTAATTTTATACATAGTTTGGAACGCATTGGTATCATACAAAAAGAATTTTTTCAAATCATAGTCAATAAGATAAACTCATAAAAAATTAAAATTAGATAACCCCGAAAAAAACTTCAAATCAAATATTTCATATTCCCATGCCTGATGCATTAAGTATCCTGCTCCAAAGAGCATCTCTCCCCGCTCTCGTATGTGAGGAAAATATTACAAGGTCTGATCTGTTTACATTAATTGCCCTGGATATTATATCAATCCTTTTACCTCGCGCATTTTTGGAAATTTTATCACTTTTTGTCACCACTATGGTAAAGGGTATATCGTGGGTTTCAAGCCAATTGATAAAAAAATTATCCTGATTACCAGGATCCCTTCGTATATCAATTATAACAATGACAAGAACAAGCTGTGGCCGGTTTTCAAGATATATGCCTGCCATTTGCCCCCATTTTTGCTGGATATTTTTAGGGACTTTTGCATAGCCATATCCTGGAAAATCTACAAAAATAAATTCATCATTTACCATGAAAAAATTCAGCAATTGAGTCCTGCCAGGCGTTGAACTGGTTTTGACAAGTTTTTTTCTATTTAACAGGGTGTTTATAAGCGAGGATTTACCAACATTTGACCGGCCTGAAAAAACGATTTCAGGAAGATCGGTTTCCGGATACTGCTGTTCTTTTACAGCACTGGTAATAAATTCAGCTTTTTTTACTGTATAAATCATAATACCTTCTCAATATAATGTTCAAGTTTTACCATGCCCTCCTCAATATTCTCAAGTGAACTGGCATAGGAAAAACGGATATAACCCTCGCTGTTACTGCCAAAATCAATCCCCGGCGTTACTGCTACATGGGCATTTTTAAGGATATCAAATGCAAAGGCAAGTGAATCATTGCTGAATTTCTTTGCGTTTGCAAACACATAAAAAGCGCTGTCAGGGTCTTTAAAAATACCGAACCCAAGCTCTCTGAGCCTTTTAATAATATATTTACGCCTTTTATTATATGCTTTTTTCATGTTTTCAACATCCATTGAGGCATGCTCAAGCGCTGCAATACCGGCATATTGTGATATTGAATTCGCTGATATAAAAAAATTCTGCTGTAATTTTTGTATTGTCCTTATATATTTTTTCGGCGCTATGAGATATCCAAGACGCCAGCCGGTCATGGCAAAAAGTTTGGAAAACCCGTTAAAAACAAACGCATCTTTAGTAAATTCCAGGATAGAATGTGCTGGCTCATTGTATTCAAGCCCATGATATATTTCATCAGACGCAATGAATATCCCGGTTTTTGTTATACTCTCAAGGCCGGTCTTATCAAGCATCATGCCTGTAGGATTGGCAGGCGAATTAATAATTATCAATCTAATACTGTCAATTAATTCTTTATAAATATCCTCTCTGAGCAGTTGGAAACCGTTTTCTTCATAAACAGGTATGCGGACAATATTGCATCCCAAAAATTTTATAAAATTAGGGTAGCATGCATAACACGGATCAGTCATCAGGACACTGTCATCATCTTTTAAAAAAGAGGCAAACGCAAGAAACATGGCCGGAGAACTGCCGGAGGTAATCACAACCTGTTCAGGGGATATTGAAACACAATAACGGTCATGATAATATTTACATATAGCCTCCCTTAATTCCAACAAACCAAGGCTGTGTGTATAGCCTGTGTGCCCGTCCTTAAGAGCCTTAACAGCCGCTTCTTTTATGCATTCCGGTGTTTCAAAATCAGGTTCTCCGACCTCAAGATGTATAATCCTGTGCCCCTGCTTCTCTAATTCCTGAGCCTTTTCCAAAACCTCCATAACAAGGAATGGGGACATGTCCAAGCGTGATTTTTTTGAAGGATACATGATAGTCTATAATGATAAAAGCAATTTTTTAGCTTCCCTGGCCTCTTTGGTATCCGGAGCCATTTTAATCACTTTCAAAAATTCATGTTTAGCCTTTTTCACCATGCCCATTGCCTGATAGTTCCGGCCTTTTAATAAAATTATGCCATAATTGTCAGGCGCAGAATCCTCTGCTAAGATGAGTACGGCCGAGGCTTTATCTGGTCGGCCGATACTTGTATATATTTTTGCTATTTTAATATAGGCCATGAGTAAAGAAGGATTAAAATCAATGGCCAACTGAAAATTTTCTATTGCCTTGTCGTGCATACCCTTGCCAAGGAAGGCCTCCCCTATATTATAATGGGCAATATCCGGGGTGGAATATAGCAGGTTCTCAAGGGCAATATTGAATTGTTCAAGGGCAAGATCCCATTTCTTTTGACGCAAATATATTGTGCCAAGATTATTATTGGCATCCGGAAAACTTTTATTGAGTTTTAACGCCTTTTTTAATGCTGATTCAGCCATATCAAAACGGCCCTTGTCTCCATAGGTAAGTCCAAGTACATTGTAAAGTTTTGGATTTTTAGGATCAAGACGTTTTGCCTTTAAAAGTTCCCTTAATGCAGCTGTGGGCCTGCCTTTTGCGAGATAAGATTCACCAAGCTTTATGAGCGCATCCGTTTGTTTATTTATTTTTATCTGTTTTTGATGTGAGGCAGCGCATCCGGCAAGAAATAATATCAAGACAATAGCTATTTTTTTATTAAACAAAGGGCATCTCCTTTAAAGTTTTAGTTATTAAAATAAAATCACATAATTTTATATGTTAATCCTATACCAATGTTCCAGTATGTCTGTTCAAGTTTCTGGACGCCACATAAATTAATGTTTTTTGATGGACTATCACTTTTTTCCTCCTCAAAAATACCATAAGTAAAACCAATTGTCATATCAAGATTTGAAAAAAACAGGATATGTGGTGTCTAAAGCAAACTGATATAAATCCTGGCTCGTACTGAATTCAGAAAATGAACGAGCTGTAATAAATAGAGGAAGCCTCAAATTCTGATTCAAATGCCATTAGCCCTGTTGCGATTTAAGCGGGTGAACCTGTAATTAAATCATCATTCCCTGTCCCATACATCTCCCTCACCTTGTTTCTTTGAATCTTACCAACCACTGAGACAGGAAGAGAATCAACAAATATTACAGACCGCGGTCTTTTATATCCCGCAAGATTTTGCCTGCACCACTCTATAATTTCATTTTCATCTGCTGTTTCATTCTCCTTTAATAAAACAACTGCCTTTACACTTGTCCCCCATGTCTTATCAGCTACACCTATAACGCATACTTTTTCAACCTTACTCTGTTTGCTTAATATTTCCTCAATCTCACCAGGAAAAATTTTTTCGCCACCGCTGCTTATACACTCTTTTTTTCGTTCAACAACGCATAAATCGCCGTCTTTATCCCTGAAACCAAGATCACCGCTGTAAAACCAGCCGTCTTTAATAACTTCACCCGTTTTATCCGGTTCATCAAGATATCCCTTCATTATTGTGGGACTCTTATATATTATCTCCCCTATTTCACCATCCTTTACAGGATGCCCGTTTTCATTCACCACCCTGGTTTTTACTATTGGCTTTCCGACTGACTTGTCCTTTAAGGTATCAGGGCTTAAATCTATTCGCATGGAAGTACTCGGGGTCATTTCAGTCTGCCCAAAGATATCAGCGATTGCAGCACCAGGGAATTTTTCAAAAATCTTTTTTTTCAAGG
>DAOWOC010000367.1 GCA_030642225.1 Deltaproteobacteria bacterium | reverse complement strand
GTCAAGAGGTTACCGGCAAAGAGTATGTATGGCGCAAGCACTACTTCATGATCCTGAAGTTCTTATTTTGGATGAACCTACTATAGGCCTTGACCCCGAGCAGGTTATTGAAATCAGAAAGCTGATACAAGGTATGGGTGGCAACAGAACTGTTCTTTTAAGCACGCATATTCTTCATGATGTAAGTATGATATGCAACAGGGTTGTTATTATTGATAAAGGCAAAATAATCGCCGAAGATACGCCTGAAAACCTTATGCATCAAGTCCAAAAAATTTCAAGCTTATATGTTCAGATAGAAGGTCCTAAAGATAAAATAATGCATGAACTGAAAAAAATTCATGGTGTTATGAAGGTTGAAATAAAAGAAATATTATCGGAAAACGTTTGCTCTTATATTATTGAAACAGAGAAAGAAGAAGACATATCTATAAAAATTTCAAATGCTATTTTCAATAATAAATGGGGCCTAATGGAAATTAAACCTGTAGTGATGAGCCTTGAAGATATATTTCTAAAAGTTGTCAACAGGAACTGACCAAACAAAAAAACGACCCCTATATTTTTTGACCGTCTTTACATAAAAAACCGTCTTTACATAAAAAAAGGGGGACAACTTTTTTTTATGCTGCCCCCCCTTTTTTATTTTGAGTTTTTTCTTTTACAACTCGTGATCTATCCTGTTAATAACTGCATCCTGAACATATTCGGGAAGTGATGTAAAATATGCACTGTACCCGGAAATTCTCACTGCGAGAAACGGATATTTTTCAGGTTGTTTTTTAGCATCCGTCAACACCTCTCTTGAAACAAGGTTGTATTGCAACTGATCCATACCACCTTCCAGACCGGATAAAGTATAATCAATCATCTTGTCAAGCCCGGATTCTCCAGCTACCGTGTTATAATCAAATTTCTGATTATAAATCCATGCCTTGAACTGACTCTGATCAATTTTAAGGGCAGACGCCATCCTGTCCCATGGCCCGCCTGTATCAAATTCAGCATGGGGGTTAATCCCTCCATCACACAAAGCATCTCCCCTTTTTCTACCATTGGGAAGCGCTCCTGTATATGGAGCCAGATGATACATATGGGTAACTACAAGACCGTTTATAAATCCTGCAGGCTCATCTCTTAAATCCTTAATCTGCCTGCCTATCTCGGTAACATCATACACAGCCTTACCAAAAAGATCATCCGCGTAGTCATGATTATTCCCAAATTTCGGCGCGTCTCTGAAATCCTGGCGCATATCTTCATAACCGTCCCAGTCTGCCTCAAGCGCTTTTATAAGTTCTTCCATCTTATATTTCTTTTTATCATAGATCATATACTTGATCCCAACCAGCGAATCAACCGTATCGACCCAGCCGGGAGCACCTATAAAGCTGAGCCATGGCACATCCAGATGCATAATGTCATGCCCCTCTTCAACGCACCGCTTGTATAGTATGCTTAAAAAAGGCCTTCTGATAATATTTTGAAAGAATTCATCACACACGTTAAAGATATTCATACCTGCTCTTACAAGCCAGTCCCACTGTTTTAGCCATGCCGCATAAAACTCATCAAACGTTTCAAAAGTGGTTGGATCACCGCTATCTTTAG